>CAMOZS010000035.1 GCA_946631075.1 uncultured Bacillota bacterium
GCAACTATCCGGGCCTTGGCCAGGGCTGGTACCGGATCGCCGTGAGAAAGCATGAAGAGAACCTGCAGCTGATCGAAGCGATGAGAGATATTTTCAAAGGATATAAAAGATGACGAAAACAAAATGCATCATGATACAGGGGACCATGTCCGATGCCGGCAAAAGCGTGATCTGCGCAGCTCTTTGCAGGATCTTCCGTCAGGACGGCTACACCGTGGCTCCCTTCAAGAGCCAGAACATGGCCCTCAACAGCTACATCACCCGGGACGGTTTCGAGATGGGCCGGGCCCAGGTCATGCAGGCGGAGGCGGCCGGCATCGAGCCGGACGTGAGGATGAATCCGGTCCTGCTGAAACCATCCAGCGATACGGGAAGCCAGGTCATCGTCCTGGGTGAGATCCGGGACCAGATGTCGGCTATGGAATACCACCACTACAAGAAAGAACTGCTGCCTGAGGTGCGAAAGGCTTTCGATGAACTGGCGGCGGACCACGAGATCATCGTCATCGAAGGGGCGGGAAGCCCGGCCGAGATCAACCTGGCCGAAAACGACATCGTCAACATGGGACTGGCCAGGTACCTGAACGCTCCGGTCCTCCTGGTCGGTGACATCGACCGGGGAGGGGTCTTCGCCCAGCTCTACGGTACCGCGGAGCTCATGGAGCCGGAAGACCGGGCCCGGATCGAAGGCATGATCATCAATAAGTTCCGGGGGGATGTGGAGATCCTGAAGCCGGGCCTTGATATGCTGGAGGAGAAGACGAAGATCCCTGTGCTGGGCGTCGTGCCCATGATCCACGTGGATCTGGACGACGAAGACTCCCTGTCTTCCAGGCTGGACAAAAAAACAGCTGTCGCCCCCATCGATATCGCAGTCATCCGCCTGCCCAGACTTTCCAACTTCACCGATTTCAACGCCCTTGAGATGGAAGACCTGTCCGGGGTCCGCTACGTCAGGGACCTGAAGGAACTGGGACAGCCGGATCTGATCATCCTGCCGGGGACCAAGAACACCATGGACGATCTCAAGTGGCTGCGCCAGTGCGGTCTGGAGGCGGCCATCCTGAAGCACGCGGCGGCAGGAGGCATGGTCCTGGGCGTCTGCGGCGGCTATCAGATGCTGGGAGAGAACCTGTACAATCCGGAGAAGCTGGAGGGAGAGACCGAATATCTCCACGGCCTTGGACTGCTGCCGGTGGACACCACTTTCACCGCGGAAAAATCCAGGACCCGGGTCCAGGGGACCGTTAAAGCGGCGCCTTTCGAGGGGATCCGCCTGGACAGCTACGAGATCCACATGGGAGTCAGCGACGTGCGCGGTGAAGCCTTCTGCGCCCTGGATAACGGCAGGTCCGACGGATGCCATCAGGGCAATGTCTACGGGACCTATCTGCACGGACTCTTCGATACAGGCGAGCTGACCGAAGCTCTGATCCGCAGGCTGGCCCGGGGCAAGGGGCTGGATCCCGGATCGATCGACGTCATCCCCCACGAGACCTACGTGCAGCAGCAGTACGACATACTGGCCGACGGGGTGCGAAAGGCCCTCGATATAGAGAAAATCTACCAGATCATGGACAGCTACGAGATCCGGTGAGACCGGAAGGAGAACGACGATGAGTGAGTATAAATACGTCCGCCCGGCGGACATCGAAAAAGAAAGCATGCGGATCATCGAGGCGGAGCTTGCAGAGAGGAGGATCCGGATCCCGGCGGAGCATCTGACCGTGGTGAAGCGGGTCATCCATACCACAGCCGACTTTGATTACGGTGAGAATCTGAAATTTACGGAGCAGGCTGTGCAGCGGAGCATCGCAGCTCTGCAGGAAGGGGGCAAAGTCTTCATCACTGATACCAATATGGCCCTTTCCGGCATCAGCAAGCCGTCCCTGGCAAAGCTGGATGCGCAGGCCGCCTGCTATATGGCGGATCCCGCCATCATGAAGAAGGCGAAAGAAGAAGGAACGACCAGAGCCTACGCTTCCATGCGGAGGGGCGCATCGGAGCATCCGGACGCCATCTTCGTCAGCGGCAATGCTCCCACAGCCCTGATCGCCCTGTCGGAGATGATCCGGGAAGGACTTCGCCCATCCCTGGTCATCGCGGTACCGGTCGGCTTCGTCAATGTGGTGGAGAGCAAACAGGAAGTGTTTGAACTCTGCGCGGAGAATAACATCCCGGCCATCGCAGCCTTTGGAAGAAAAGGCGGAAGCAATGTAGCGGCATCCATCTGCAATGCCCTGCTCTATTCGGCAGCGGGCACGGTGGATCCGATGAAGAGAGGCTGGCAAAAGTAGGTCGATAAAGTGGGTTGATATTGTAAGCATTTAATGTTAGAATCATGAACGGTTAAAAGGATAATACAAATCAAACCAGTGACTGTGCCGGCCGGAGAATGATCCGGCTGCCGCGGAGAAGAGGGAATCAGGTGAGAATCCTGAGCGATCCGGTCACTGTGAATGGGGAGCCCTCGTGCGAGAACCATTGGGTATGAAGTCGGAGCCTGGAAGGTCCGGCGGAAGTCTGAGAAGGTGCACGAAGGTGATGATCCTGAGCCAGGAAACCTGCCGGTTTGAGATTGACGCAATGAACTTCCGAAGAAGGTTCTGCCAATGATAGGATGCAGAGAACCCGGATCGCTGGTCCGGTGTGTATGCTCATGGGAACCGCCCTTCGCAGATCATTGCGGAGGGTTTTGTTTTTATCTGTTCACCGCGGACGGACAGATAAGGATAATAGATTGTTTATTGATTGACAGAAGAAAGGACGAAAAAAAATGAAAGGAATGAAGTGGCTGCTTGCGGCCGTGCTGTCTTTGGCGCTTTTGTTTGCCATGGGAAGCACAGTGTTTGCTGCAGATGACAGCTCAACAGAACTGACGATCACAAACAACACAGGGATGTTTAAGGCTATAACAGCTTCCCTGACAGAAGAGAATGGGCAGGAGTATCTTGTGATGGCCTTGTCTGGAACAGGATACAAAGAGCTGTTCAAGGGAACCTATGAGATGGCTCTTGAAAACGGAGACGGCACTGCAGATAACGGAAATGGTTCCTGGATACATGGATACACCAATAATGAGGGGTTGCTGGAATTCAAGATCCCACTCAATTCTGATGAAACATATGTCCCTTGTGTAGCAATATCGAATTCATACTACACGAAATATCTCAATGGATTGAATCCCATCGAGAGAGCTTATTATCCGAGGCAGTTCGAAGTTGACAGAGAAGCAAAAACTCTGGTGACAGGAGATTATGATGAAACTGCAGATTTTACTGTAACTTCGAATGTCTATGATTTCAGAGTGAAGAAAACAGCAAGCACGCGTATTGTTGGGGGGCCGGTTTCGAATAATTATACGGTCGCTCCGACTCTCATGATGGCTGACTCTACCTATGACAAAGTAACCTATCCGACTGTTGTAAGCGGTGAAGTAAGTACGGAAGAGGCGGCATTGACCGATGGTTGTTTTGCAATTTCATTAGCAAATGCTCCCCAAAAGGAAGCGTTCAAAGATAAGACACCGATCGAAATGACATTCCATGTAGCAGATACGGCGCCTTACCAGGAAGCGGGACAGGATGTGATCAGAACAGTTACGATCGATAAGCTGGCAAAGACGATCACAATCGAAGGAACACCCTTGAACGCTGTGCTTGAGGATGGAACCTATATTCTGCCCGAGCTGAAGGCAGGTCCTTCAGCTATGTTCAATCACTTTATCGACCATTCCAAAAAAGTGGTCATATCTGATGACGAGGCTAAAATATGTTTTACAACAGATGGAAGCACTGCTTCTATCCAGAAGTACTCGAAAATTGCCCTTGGCAAATCCAGTGAACTTGTGACGGAGAACTATCAACAAGACTTGCCGGAAGGTACAACAGTCATTGAAGGTGTCCTCCAGGATGATGGGACCGATGCAAAAGAATACTCTTTTGAGATCTCGATTCCAAAAGCAGAGGCTGAGGCATTACTGAACAATAGTGTTGAAGAAGATATCTATATTATTGTCTGGAACAGTGAGGGAAGTAAGGAAGCTAAGATTCCGGGATGGTATAAGGCCAGCAACGATATGTACCTTTCCCTTGGACATCTTGGAGAAGAACTTGCGGATTACAGTGCTGTCGAGGAAGCAAAGGGCAAGGTGCCGGAAGATCTTAGCATCTATACTGATGAAACAAGACAGGCTGTAAAGGATGCGTTGAACGCTGTCGTTGAAGGCAAGCCGGTCAGCGATCAGGCAGAGGTTGATGCGATGGCAGAAGCAATCATCACTGCAGTGAATGGACTTCGTGTCAGCAAATTTGAATATGACGGAACGGAAGTCAGTTTTATCGATAAGGATGGAAATGCCTTCGGGATGTGGGCCGCTCAGGAAGGAACCGCGTGTCTTCAGAAGGATGGCAAGGTTGCGATCACCTATATCCCCAAGAATACGACAGTTTACGGCTGGATACACTGGGGCGGAATCAATGAAGAACTGACGAAGGATGCAGCTCTGGAGGAAAACGGAACGATCTTATTAACAGTTGACACAGATATGTGCGGATGGGCTCATCCAGTAGCACCGATCAAGAATAAGGATGGAAACACGACAGGAACGCAGTATTACCTTGCCATTCCGGCGCTGGATAATATCCCGGTAAAGGAAGTTGAGGATGCAAAGGCAGCCATCGCAGAAGCCAAGGCCGATCCGACAAACAAAGAGAAGGTCCAGGCTGCGCTGGATGCGATCGACAAGCTGACCGATGAACAGAAGGCGGCTCTGGCCGATGACATTCAGGCTGTCAACGATGCAAAGGCGGCGATCGATAAGGCTGAGAAGGAAGCTGCAGACCAGGCCGAAGCGGCCAAGATCAAGGCATCCGCTATCACTCTGAAGAGTGCAAAGGCTGGCAAGAAAAAGATCACAGTCACCTGGAAGAAGAACGCAGACGTTGCGGGTTACCAGGTCTACTACAAGACAGGTAAAAAGGCCAAGACCGTGAAGATCACGAAGAATTCCACAACGAAGAAAGTGATCAAGAAGCTCAAGAAGGGCAAGAAGTACACCGTCAAGGTCAGAGGTTATAAGAAGATCAATGGTCAGATGGTCTACACCAAGTGGTCCAAGGCTAAGAAGATCAAGGTCAAGAAGTAGTCTGATCAGACAAAGAATCACAAACTGAGATGATCAAGGGAGCCATCCTTTTCGGATGGCTCCCAAATACGGTTTTATTGGGTGGAAGAAAAGGACAGAAGCATGAAGAGTATTCGAAGCAAATTGTTGGCGATCATGTTAGCAGTCATGGTCACAATGACGTTTTCGATGCCAGCCTTTGCAGATGACGGCGCGGAGGCAGATCAAGGGAACAAAGAAAAGGCCGAGAAGGTCGTAGAAAAAGAAACGGAACCGCCAAAAGAAGAGAAAGCGGAACCGGAGGTCAAAGAAGAACCGGCGCAGACGGAAACCACGGCCCCTGCAGAAGAGCCTAAGGAAACGACGGACGGATCTTCACAGGACTCCGAACAGGAAGAGGCGGATACTACCGACAAGAGCGCCGGCAAGAGGGGGGCAGCCAACCGGACCGAATCCGGAAACGCAGTCTACGAGGAAGTCAGCAACGGGACCGATCTGGCAGACGGTGATTATAAGGCCGACAGCTTCACCTTCACCGGAGGGACCGGCAAGACGAATTTGTCCTGCGACAAGATCATTGTCCGCGGAGGCAAGGCAAAGGCAGTGATCCGGGTTAGCAGCGCCAACTTCACTCACCTTTTCACGGGGACCGTTGATACAGACAAGAATACAGATGATATGAATACGGATCTGTATGATCCGGACAGCGGCAAGATCGGTACCGGCGTCTATAAAATGACTGCGGACGGATCCGGAATGATCACGACGATCCCGGTCAGCCTGGGGCAGGAGATGAACATCGCCGGCCGTACGACAGCGATGACCGAAGCCCACTGGATCCAGTATAAGATGACCGTCAACGCAAAGGCTGAAGACCGGACCGGTGACGCCAGTCTGGAAGACGGGACCTATAAGCCGGCCAGCTTTACCTTCGAAGGAGGTACCGGCAAGGCGACCATGACCTGTGATAAGGTCGTCATCAAAGGCGGCAGGGCCTATGCTGTACTGAAGGCCAGCAGCGCCAATATGACTCATATCTATATGGACAAGGCACCGTCCAATAACGAGACGCCAGCCCTGTACGATCCGGATACCGGTAAAGCAGGCGAGAACGTCTATCCCATCAAAGACCAGACCGTCGCTGTTCCGGTCACTCTGGATAAAGATAAGGACTGCGCGGCCCGTACGACAGCTATGTCCGAGCCCCACTGGGTCAATTATACCTATCACCTCAGTCTGGGTTCGGATCCGGAGAAGATCAGCGACAGCACGGATCTTCCGGAAAACGGTTCCTCTGAAGGCGGTGATCCCGGCGAGCAGGATGATCCCAGTGACCCTGCCGATAAGCCGGATCCGGCCGATACCCAGAAGCTGACGGCAGGGACCTATAAGGTCAAGGCAACGACAGACCGGAAAATGTTCTATCTGTATCCCAAGGATAGCAACCCGGCATGGACCATTCTGAAGATCAACAAGGACAAGTCCATGACGGCGACCATCACCCTGACTGGTGATGGATACGATTATGTCTATATGGGCACGCCGGCACAGGCGAAGAAGGCGGGCAAGAAGAACTGGATCAAGGGTAAAGTCGTGAATGGATACTACACCTTCACGATCCCGGTCTCCGCCCTGGACAAGAAGCTTCCGATCACGCCGCATTCGAAGAAATACGAGAGTGACGGAAATCCGAAGACCGATCCTTGGCGTCCCAACAAGTGGATCATTTTCTACAGCAAGGATGCCCAGAAAACAGAAGACGGAGCCAGCATCGAAACCGGAAAAAAGAAGAAAGATTCCGGCAAGACCAGCGGGACCCAGACCAAATTCAAAAATGACAAAAAGGCTGACAAAGTCTCCAAGTGGAAGGATGACTCCGGAAAGAGCACCAGCGCCGTCAACAATTCCACCAGTCTGAAGGATGGTGTTTATACACCGGACCGGTTCAGCTGGAGCGGCGGCAGCGGCCGTCTGGCCTACATCCGCTGCAACAAGATCACGGTAAAAGGCGGCAAGGCTTACGCGACCATCGAGTTCGGCAGCAGCAAATACGACTCGCTCAAAGCCAACGGAAGGGTCTATTCCAAGCAGGGCGGCGGCAACTCCAAGTTCGTCATCCCGGTGAAGCTCAACGCCAACAACACCATCATCGGCAGAACGACGGCCATGTCCCAGCCCCACTGGATCAAGTACAATATCTTTATCTATAAAGCGGGGGCCGGAGCCGGAGCAGGTAAAAAAGCAGCTGCCGGGACAGACGGTCATGTGACCAATACCAAGAAACTGACCGATAAGGCGCCGGATCTTCTGGGCCTGAAGGTCGAGAAGGTCGAAAAGATCGAGCACGCGAAGCTCTTCCGGATCTACCATTATGAGCAGGGGATCACCCTGATCAGCATCGACCAGAGCAGGGGAACAGCCCTGGAGAAGAAGGACGAGGCGGAGGATAAGAACAAGGCCGGCGCAAAGGCTGGAGAAGACTCCGAAACGACCGCTACGATCGCAGACAAGGCCCTGAAGAACCAGGAAAAACCGACCATAGCGGAAGAGGCGGACGCCGCCGGAGCGACAGCGCAGGAAGCGGCGGAAGCAGAAGAAGAGCTGGGCGGTGAAGAAGGCGCGGCCGCGAGTGAACAGAAGATCGAGTACGATGAGGAAGGCAAGCCCATCGCCAAATCAGAGAACGAGCTGACCAATGAGCTCTACCAGAACAACATCGTCAACTATCTGGTCGTCCCGAAAGACGCGGAGCTTCCGGCCGGTCTGGAAAAGGACTGCGTCATCATCACCAAGCCGGTCAAAAACTCCTACATTGCCTCGGAAGAGGCGCTGGATATGATCACCGGCCTGGATCAGAAGGAAAGCATCGCCATAACAGATACAGATCAGTATGAAGAACCGCCTTTCAAGGAGATCGTCCGCTCCAAGACCGATCTGGCCATCCTGCCGGACCAGGCCCTTCCCGAAAAGGTGACGAAGAAGAGCTCCGATGAAGAGAAGGAGCTGTCGAAAGAGAAGGCGCAGACCCTGAAGAAACTGCAGACCAGATACTCTTCTCTGTCCGTTCCGCTGATCATCGACCGCGGCGGTGATGAAGCCACCACTTACGGTCAGGCGGAATGGATCAAGATCTACGGCGTCATCTTCGGTGAGGAAAAGGCTGCGGCAGACTACTACGATAAATACCTGAAGGAAAACAAAGAGGAAAAGATCAAGCATGAGCAGTAAGAAAACAATAGACAGATCAGGCAGGAGAAGGTGGATCGCCCTGATTCTGGCCCTGTGTATGGCCCTGGCAGGACTGACCGGATGCGGCGGAAGCGGAAGCGGCGGCGCTGATGCTGGGGCAGGCGGCGCTGAGACCCAGGCTCCCGAGATCGCCGGACTGACCTATGAATCGACCCTGGAGCTGGACCGGGCCACCGAATACAGTGTATACCGGTATGAAGGCGGATACGACCTGATCGATATCCACGATCATCAGCGATTCCTTCTGGTCCCGGAAGACGGGACCGTGCCGGAGGGCCTGGAAGAGGACATCATCGTCCTTCAGAAGCCCATCGACCGGATCTATCTGGCGGCGACCGCTACTATGGCCATGTTCTATTCCATGGATGCACAGGACAGCATCCGCATGTCCTCCATCAAGGAGGATGCCTGGACCTTCGATGAGCCAAAAGAGGACATGAAGGCAGGGAAGATCATCTATGCCGGCAAATACAGCGCGCCGGACTACGAGACCATGCTGGATGAGGAGTGTGATCTGGCCATCGAGTCGACCATGATCGATCACACCCCTGAAGTGCAGGAGATGATCGAGGATCTGGGCATCCCGGTGATGGTGGACCGTTCCAGCTACGAATCCGACCCCATGGGAAGGGCGGAATGGATCCGGCTTTACGGCGTGCTGACCGATCACGAAGAAGAGGCCGACGCCTTCTTTGATGAGCAGATGGCATCCATCAAAGAACTGGATGACTTCGAAAATACAGAGAAGACCGTCGCCTTCTTCTATATTTCGTCCGACGGCAAGGCAGTCGTCCGGCGGAGCACCGACTATATCCCGAAGATGATCGAGATCGCCGGAGCCAGATATATTTTTAAGGACCTGGATGATGAAAGCGGCAGGACATCCATCGATATGTCCATAGAAACATTCTATAATACGGCAGTCGACGCAGATTACATCATCTACAACGGCTCCATCGACGGATCCGTCAAAAGTCTGGATGATCTTAAAGCCAAGGATCCGGTCATGGAGAAAATGGCGGCCGTGCAGAACGGCAATTGCTGGGTGACCGGCAGTTCCATGTATCAGAGGACGGACATCGTTGCGGATATGATCCTTGATTTTCACAAGCTGTTCTCTGAGGATGATCCGGCCGATCTGAAGTATATCCAGAAATTAGAGTAGTAACCGGAAACCAGAGTAATGCGATGAAGAATAAGGATAAAACAATTTCAACACCAGCAGAAAAGATCACCGGCCCTGCGGCCGGTGGTTTTCACGCGGAGAACTTTCGCAGGAGGAGCCGGTGCGTCCTAGTTTTCGTGATCTTTCTGGCCGCCTTCGCGGTGATCACTGTGATCAACATCAATTCCGGCAACGTCCACATCAGCGTCGGTGAGATCGCCCGGGCCATCTTCCTGCATGAAGGGACCGAGAAGAATCTGGATATCATCTGGACCATCCGGCTGCCCAGGATCATCGTTTCCATGATCCTGGGAGGAGCATTGGCTCTGGCCGGTTTCCTCCTGCAGACCTTCTTCGAAAATCCCATCGCCGGTCCCTATGTGCTGGGCATTTCCTCCGGAGCCAAGATGGTCGTGGCTTTCGTCCTGATCGTGTTCCTGCAGAACGCGAAGCATGTGTCATCGTTCACCCTGATCGCGGCGGCCTTCATCGGCTCCATGATCGCGACCCTGTTCGTGCTGGCGGTATCCCACCGGGTGCCTAACATGGGAATGCTGCTGGTGGCAGGCATCATGGTCGGCTACATCTGCAACGCGGTCACTGAATTCATGATCACCTTCGCGGAGGACTCTGACATTGCCAACCTTCACGGCTGGTCCCAGGGAAGCTTCTCCGGGATGACCTGGTCGAATGTAGGAGTCTGCCTGCTGGTCTGCGGCGTCGGCTTCATCCTGACGATGATGCTCTCCAAACCCATCGGGGCCTACCAGATGGGCGAGATGTATGCCCAGAGTCTGGGCGTCAATATCAGGTTTTTCCGGGCAGCGCTGATCACCTTGTCCAGTCTCCTGTCCGCCTGTGTCACAGCCTTTGCGGGGCCCATCTCTTTCGTCGGGATCGCTGTGCCCTTCCTGGTCAAAGGGGCGATGGGGACTTCCAAGCCTCTGGTGGTCATCCCCGGATGCGCCCTGGGCGGAGGAGTCTTCTGTATGGTGTGCGACCTGATCGCCCGGCTGGCCTTCGCGCCGATCGAGCTGAATATCAGCACGGTCACCGCGGTCTTCGGCGCGCCGGTCGTGATCTATATGATGATCAGCAGAAGGAGGGTGCGGAGATGACAAAGAATCAAGACGTTTATATCCGCATGGATGATCTTTCTGTCGGATACAATGGCAAGGCTCTGATCCGGGATATCTGTATCGACATCAAAAAGGGCGATATCGTGACCCTGATCGGGCCCAACGGAGCCGGCAAGTCGACGATCCTCAAGAGCATCACCCGGCAGCTGTCCCTGATCAGGGGAAGGGTGATCTTCGATCAGCAGGATCTGCATGCCATGAACTACCGGGAACTTTCCCAGAAGATGGCGGTCGTTCTGACCGAGCGGCTGAAGACGGATCTTCTGACCTGCTATGACATCGTGGCCAGCGGCCGCTATCCCTATACGGGCAAGCTGGGCCTGCTGACCGAGGAAGATGAGCGCATGGTGGATGAGGCCATGGAAGTGGTCCACGCGGCAGAACTGGGTCCTAAGGATTTCAATGCCATCAGCGACGGACAGCGCCAGCGGGTCCTTCTGGCCCGGGCCATCTGCCAGGATCCGGAGATCATCATTCTGGATGAGCCCACCTCATTTCTGGACATCCGCTATAAGCTGGAGCTTCTGTCGATCCTTCGGAACATGGCCAAGAAAAAAGGGATCACGGTGGTCATGTCCCTGCATGAGATCGATCTGGCGGAGAAGATCTCCGACCGGATTATCTGCGTCAAGGGAGACCGGATCTATCGCTACGGCAGTCCGGAGGATATATTCCGTGAGGATATGATCCGCCAGCTCTACAGCCTGGACAACGGCTTTTTTGATCCCCTGTTCGGGAGCATCGAACTTCCCGCGCCGGGAGCAGGGGAGCATGCAAAGGCTGCAGGCGGCGCTGCTCCCCGGGTCCTGGTGCTCAGCAGCGGAGGAAGCGGCATCCCGGTCTACCGGAAGCTGCAGAAGGAAAACACGCCTTTCATTGCCGGGATCCTGCAGCCAAACGATATCGACCACCAGCTGGCCAGGCTGCTGGCAGCCGAGGTGATCACCAGCCCGGCGTTTGAAGAGATCGCAGAGCCAGCCTTTGCGAGGGCGAAGGAATGTGTCGAGAAATGCAGCCGGGTGATCGTGACGGATTTTCCCATCGGGACCATGAACCGGCGGATGGAGGAACTGATCGGGCTGGCAGAAAAGCTTGACAAACTGGAGAGAGTTTAGCAATAAGGAGGAAAAGATCATGATGAGATTTGGATGGTTCAAGGACCAGGACAACGTAGTGTATTCCGATATCAACGAGTTTGCCGATCACTTCGGCCGGGAGACCGGGGTGCAGAACTTCCGGCAGAAGCTGGAGGATTTCCGGGACAATCCGGTCAAGGAAGGGATCCTGATCAAGGGGAAGAAGAGGACGACCTTGAAGCTCTTCATCCCGGATCTGTATTTCGCGGACAAGCCGGAGAAGCTGCCGATGGGAGATACTGTCTGGGTCTATATGGGTGAGTACTATCCCTGCCACTGCGTCTACTGGCCAAGGGAGGAAGAGGCGCAGGAGTAAAGGCGGCTGCGCGCTGGCAAAATCAGATTTTCCTACGATCAGTGTCCTGACGATGCTGATCGTTTTTATATGACCGAAGAATACCCGAATACCCGAAAACGGGTAATGATAAATACCCGAATCTGGTTGAC
>CAMOZS010000036.1 GCA_946631075.1 uncultured Bacillota bacterium
GGGATCATCGAAAAGGTGGAGGAAAGCAAGCGGGAAAGTGATGTTATGCTGTAGCGGCAAGAAAAGAGCCCGGTCGTCAGGACCGGGCTTTATTGATTGGTGTCTGCTTGTTATCACTTCAGGACCAGCGGACTCTTTGCCTCGTCATCGCTGATGGTCTGAACGACATCGTACACATCCATATATTCTTTCGCTGCGTCTTCGTTCTCCACGTCATACTGGACATCCGAGGTGAATACGGCGACGATCTTCTTGCCGTCTTTCTCACCGACGACGGCGCTGGGAACCATATCGTAGGACTCATCGTCCAGGTCGAAGACCTCCAGGTTGAAGAGTGTCCCGCCCATCTTGGCCTTCCTGGCCGCCTTGTTATAGAAAGTGATCTGGGTCGGGCTTACGACTTCGTAATCCCAGCTGTCTCCATTCGGCAGGGTCACTTTGAAGATATCGCTCTCCACGGTGGACTCTCCGGTCTCCTTGTTATCGGTCCTGCCGATCCCTGCGGAAAGGTCCGGTCCGGCTGCTTCTTCGTCTTCGAATTCATCGTTGGGATCCCATTCCTTCCAAAGGTCGGGGGCGATGTTCTCCATGGAGTCGATGACGACGACACAGTCCTTATCCACATTCTGCATGGCCTTGATCACTTGGTCCTTCGGCAGGGCTACGCATCCGCCGGTGTAGGGTTTCTGGGGTCCCAGGCAGTGGAGGAAGATGGCCGAGCCCTTCCCAGCCTTTCCATCCTCGTTATAGCTGATGTTCATGCAGTACTGATAGTGGACCGGGTATTCCACGATATGCTCGCTGCTGTCCGTGTCCAGATCCGGCAGGTCCTGGATGCTGACCATCTGGTTGTAGCTGTAGCCCTCTCTCTGGTCGCCCGACCAGTAATCGTCATCGGTGACCTGATGATATTCAAAGGCTGTGCAGCCCGGGTCTTCATTGATGCCGAAGGCGTAATTGAAGTGATATGTTCCGGTCGGGGTCTTGCCGTCCCCTTCCTTGGTCTTGCCCAGACCAGCCTTTCCGATATAACCCGGCGTGGTCAGGATCTCCTTCCAGTTTCCGTCCTCATCCTTCTGGTGCATGGATACATAGGCGGTCGTCCTGCCGATGGCCGCGACCACGAACAGCTGGTTGGCGTCCTTGGCCTGGTCCAGCTTGCCGACGAACTCCGGCGAATCCTCCGCCGTTGCGATATCAAAAGCCTGGGTCTGCTCCGCCGTGCCCTCGGAAGCTGCTTCCTCCGAACTTCCGCAGCCGGCCAGCCCGAACAGGGCCAGCAGGCAGATAAACAGAGCTGCTCCTGCCCATAACTTCATTCTGCTTTTCTTCATACTTACTTCCTCCTCAATATCTGTCGAGTAGGAATGGGGATTGCTCCCCATACCCCTCACAGATCCGTACGTGCGGCTTTCCCGCATAGGACAAGGGGCGGTTCGCTGTCCTACGTCCCTTTTATTTAAGCCTGATCTTTTCCTTCAATGATTATAGCATATCCGATCCTGAATGACACAGCGAAAACCAGTATAGACAGGACAAGGGAGTGTCGCATCAGAGTAATGATGGGACGGGTATTGTCATCTCTGAACGAGTCGGTTTTTTCTTCTTGAATTATGAAGCTTCTTTCAAAAATTTTACCATTGTGATCCGCGTCATTGAGGCGCGGTCGCTTTGTTTTTTGTCGTTTTTTGAGCACATGTATTTTTGGCGCCAGACTGTCAGAGCACTGCTCTGGACAGTCGCTGCACAGAAAAAGAGCTGCCACACTAATTGCTTAATGCGACAGCCCCTTGTCTACCCCAACAGGTTCTTGTTATTTATTTCGTGCGAACTTTTTTGACCTTGCTCCAGGCGGAGTAGTAATACCTGCTGCCTATCTTTTTATAGGTCCGGACCTGCACGTAGTAGATCTTCTTCGCCTTGAGCTTCTTCACAGTCAGTGCAGTCTTTTTATAATCGCTGACCGTTTTCTTCCTGCTCTTCTTCATGCTCTTCTTCAAGCTGTATCGGATCTGATAGCCGGTGACGCAATGCTTGCTCTGCTTCTTCCACTTGATGGTGAACTGTTTATTTCCCTTGATGATCTTTTTGATCTTTGTCGGCTTCACCAGAATCCTGAAGGAGGCCGCTGCGGTTCCCATGCCATCCTCTTTCACCGTTGCCGTAATGGTGTGGGTGCCCGGCCGGACGCCTCCGTTGGTGAGTATGAGCACCACATCTTCGTTGGACTTCTTTATCTTATCTGCCAGCATTGTATCGCCGCTGTAGATCGTGACGGCCGGGGAATGTCCTTTGCCATTGTAGTAGAACTTCGTCTTGCTCAGCTTTAAGGTGATCTTCGTGTCGAGCACCCTCACCTTGCAGGATGCCGCCACGGAAGGATCCTCCGAGGACTGCGCGGTCACGATAGCCGTTCCGGGTCTCACGCCGGTGATGACCCCATCCGAGACTTCCGCGACCGTTTCATCGGAAGAGCTCCACACGATGGTCCCGTCCGCCGTCTTCGGATCCAGCTGCGCGGTCAGCATCTTCACGGTCCCGGCCGCAAGCTGGAGGCTGCTGCCGGACAGTATCACGGACACAGGTCTGGTTTCAACGCGCAGTACGCAGAAGTCGGTGAGGCCGGACTTCCCGGAGGTCACGCCCACAGCCGCGCTGCCGGTCCGAAGCAGTGTGACTCGCCCCGTGTCATCGACTTCGATGACCGGATCGATGTTGTCATCTACCGTGAACCACTGCAATGTGTCATCCGGCTCCGTACTCTCCGCTTCAAGCTGGATCTCCTTCTCTGTGGCATCCAGATTCAGCGTTGTTCCCGAGACCAGAGCGTCCCCGTAAGTCAGTCTCAGCCCTGCATCCGCCTGCTTTACTTCTACGCTGCAGGTACGGGTGATCATGGCCCCCCGGGCATCCGCCGTGGCTGCCGTAACCGTTGTCTGCCCTTCCATGAGGCCTGTTACGGCGACATAGGCGCTCGACTCCGCTCCGGCTCCCGGCGACAGTTTCGTCGTGATCGTTTTGCTCAGTGTCACCTCACCGGTCTGCTCATCGGTAACATAGAATCCGGCTGCGGATGTATCCGGAAGGGTCCAGGTCACTTCTCCGTTTGCCGTCGCGGGAGTAACTCTCGCTGCGATCAGACCGCTTCCGCTCTTCGGTACCAGGATCATATCCTGATCCAGTTCCATCCGGACCGCGGCCTCATGCACCCGGATCACACAGGAAGCGGATAGTCCTTCGACCGTCGCCGTGATCTCGGTATGTCCTCCGGCGATCCCTTTCACGAGGCCGTTTTCGTCCACGGTCGCAACGGACTCATCCGCGGATGACCATGTGATCTTAACCGGCACGTCCGTCGGCGTAACATTCGCCTTAAGCTGCAGGGTCTCACCCTTGACCACCTCGCGGCCGCCCGCTTCGATCGAGACGCCCGTGATCAGGGATGTCACCCGGATCGGAAATGCGCATTCGAATCCTTCGTAGCGGGCTGTGATCTGCTTCGCGCCCGGGCTGTCCAGAATGTCGCCGTCAGCGATCGGCCTGGCCTCCGTCTTTTCGTCTGAGATCGTAAGCTCATACCCTGTGACAAGAGCCTTGCCTCCGTCCTTCAGATTTGCGGCGATCACCAGCCCATCACTGCTGAAGGCGTCCGAAGTCACATATTCCGCCCTGGCCGGATACTGGTATACCTCTATGGACTCGACCTCATCCGCCGCCGGATACGGATCTTCCTTCTTCGTGATCTCATTCGTACAGATTTCGCAGATGGACGTCTTCGTCCAGCTGCCGTCCTCGTTCGGAGCATCGGCGGCCTGCCATGCTCCCATGAGATGGGGCTTGCAGATGATGTTCTTCCGGTTTTCTATGGTGCCGGTGTTCTTCAGCTTGCTTCCGTAGTTATAGAGTGTTCCGCCCACCTCGATAGTCCCGGTATTGACGATGGTGCCGTATTTGTGCAGGGTCGATCCCTCCGCGGAGACCAGCCTGCCTTTGTTGTTGATCTGAGCGGACTTCTTCATGGTCAGGGCCGCGCTGTCACAGATGGTCATAGTCACGTTTTCGTTGACGGTAAATGTCCCGCTGTCCATGGAGCAGTCGGCCGTGATGTCCAGCTTCGCGCCCTCGGCCTCACAGCTTGCCGCCGCTGTCAGGGCATCCTTCAGGTTCTTATAGCAGGTCGTCCCGGTCTCAGGCACGGTCAGCTTCGCCACGCAATCGGTCAGATTCTGTACACCGGTGAAGGTCACATCCTTGCTGATCTCGATCGGTCCGAAGTCCGGCGCGTATGCCAGATCTCCGCTCTGCCACCAGGCCGGCGTATCAGCTCCAAAAGATTCTTCTCCCGGCAGTTTATACTGATCCGGATAGAGGTAGAGGTTCTTCTTTACCGTGCCGACCTCGAAGGCAGCTCTGACCGGCGCCTTGACATCCTCCATCTGCAGATCCAGCGGGAAGATCAGCGGCGTGATCATCTCATCGTTGCCTTCGTTTCCGGCTGCCGATGACTCCAACACCTGGGGAACACCCCAGAGCGGTCCCGCCTCTTTATTCATGTGCCATGCCAGATTTGCCGCAAAGGCAGGCTTATTCAGTTCCGCCTCCTGCTTGACCCGATCATCCTGGATCTCCGTAATGGTCAGAACATTGGTCCCGGTGTTCGTACTGCTTGCGCTGACTGACGCGGGCACCCGGAAATAGTTACCCTGCATGGTTCCGCCGCTTCCCATGGTAATGATATCTATTGCCGCGTCCAGATAGGCCTTCCGGAAGCTGTTCCACAGTTTCAGTCCCTCCACGTAGCAGCCCTTCATGATCCCGCCGCTCTCATTATTGAAAACTCCGGCGCATCCGACTGTGTTGAGATCTGTCTCAGCACGGTCCGCATAAAGCTGCAGACCGATGATCTGGCAGGCTTCCACGGTCCCATGATTTGAGACGGCAAGGCCCGCCAGGATCGGCTGCTCAGGATCCGAGCCATTGTATGTCATGCAGGAGTAGAGGAGGCAGTCCCTGAGGACAAGCCCCGAGATGGTCCCCCTGTTCTCCATGGTGATCATCGCAGCCGGTACGTTATCAGAATATGTGAATCCATAGTAAGCCCGGAAGTCCTCGATGATCAGATTTTTCACGCAGCCGCTGCTGCCGATCTTGTTGAACAGAGCCGGTTCGCCGTGATAATACGCGGTTCCCGTAGCATTGATCGCTCCCAGCCGCAGGCCTTTGATGGTATGCCCCTGCCCGTCCAGAGTGCCGCTGAACTCTCCTGTGCACAGGGTCAGCGATGCCTCCTCCGGCATGGTGATGTCCGCTGTGATGACCGCCTGCGGCCGCTCTTTGGAGCCGGCCGCGTTGATCTCGTTCAGCCGCTTCATGAAGGCATCGAACTCCTCCCAGTTGCTGATGGTATATTCGGTCTGGTCGTCGATGGTGACCACCGCATTCTTGCTGATCTCCTTCAGCTGATACTGGTAGGTCACTGTATTCTCGCCGGTCTCAGTCTTTATCAGCGCCAGCGTCCCTTCGTCACTGGTCACATGGCAGGGCTCATTCTTGTCCATGACTATGCTGAATGTCACCTCTCCTCCGGTTCCGACTTCCAGAGTCTCTCCGTCCGAAAGCACCCTGCCGGTATCATCGAGGATCTGCAGATCAGCGCTCTGTACAGCCTTATTGAAGCTGACCGTGCTGAAAGTGGTCGGCTGGAACCTGCAGACGAAGGTCAGATCCTCTGTCACGGACTCCAGTGTGAAGACGCCGTCCACCAGATCCTGCCGGGTCCCGTTCATCATGACCATGGTCATGATATGAGCCGGATCCTCCGGTGTTTCGATGATCTGCAGGCTTTCGCCTTCGTAGACCGTGATCGTCTTCTCTGTTTCACTGAAATGGCTCGCGTGCGGTTTTCCATTGTGATCGGTGATGGTCAGCACGCCGGTTCCGCCGCCTTCCGCCTTGATCTTCAGCTCATGGGCAATGTCATCCTTCACGGCTGCCGCAACAGTCACGCTGTCCATCAACGTGAAGGAATAGGTCTGTTCGGTCTTCTTCTGTTTTTCTCCGTCCACGATCCAGTTCTCGAAGAGCTTGCCGCGGTCCGGAACCGCCTGGATCTCCACATGGGTCCCCGCTTCGATCCGCTGCAGTTTCTCATCGTACTTGTCCGCCGGGATCTCGGTGTCATCCAGCTTCACAACATAGCTGACATCCTCTCCCTCAAGGCCGATGGAATAGCGGCCCTTCTCGGTAACGGTTTCCACACTGCAGGCGGTCACATCATCCGGCAGCGTGAATTTGCAGCCCTCGCTTTGACCTTCCGTGAATTCCTTCGGCGTGATCTGCGAGCTTCCTTCCGGTGTCGTTACCGTAACCTTCCATTCCGTGTCCTGACCCAGGACGAATCCCGGCGCCGTCTTCACTTTGACCTCGGTTCCCTTCGGGACCGCCCTGCCTTTTTCCGTGGCGATCTCCCTGCCGGTCTCCTCCAGCGGGTTTTCTCCATTGTTGATGTAGGAAGCGGTCAGATCTCCTTTCAGGTCCAGATCGATGGTATCCCGCAGGAAGATCGCATAGGCCGCGGCTGCTGTGTCACCCATGGTATAGGTCTTGGAGTTGACTCCGCTGGCCTCCGCTGTTCCCGCAGAGAAGGAACTGGTTCCGCCGTAGTTCTCCCAGCGCCATTCTTTGAAATGCCATCCCGGATCCGCCTGGGCAGTGAACTGCACCTGGGTTCCCTCCAGCACCGGGCTGCCGCTTGCAAAGGCAGGATATACGCTCAGTTTACCCTGACCGATCGTTTCATACGTCAAGGTGTTGTTTTTCGGTTCGAAGCTGGCCGTGATCCTGATCTGGCCATTGGAACTGATGGTAGGATCACTGGGCAGCGTATAGATCAGAAGGTCTCCCCCTCTTTGGTACTGGGGATTTCTGCCTTCTGCTTCGATCTTCCATTCCTTGATCCGGAAGCCTTCTGCCGGAAGCGCCTTCAGGGTGATCTTCGATCCGCCGGAAAAGCCGACCTTGTTGATATCGTCCAGCAGGATCGGTGAGATCATGCGCACGCTGCCGGTCGCTTCATCCTCGGCGTCTGCGGTCACCTCATAGTAACTGCCTGCCACCAGAAGGTCCGCTTTGCCCGGATCTCTGAAGCTGTAGAAAGTTTCGTACAGGGCTTTGGCATCCTTGTCTTTGGCTCCCAGGGCCACCTTGTATCTGGCCGGGATAAACTGCTTCTTGTATTCCGGATCCTGGTCGATATCCGCGGAGCTGCACAGGTACTCGCCATTATCCTGATAGTACTTGAATACCATCAGATCTGCCAGGCTCTTCGCCTCCCCGCCGTCCGCGGGAATCATGTTCTTCTCGTTCAGGCTGCCATCCCCGCTGATGACCACATCCGGATCATTATCGCCATCCTTCTCGAAGGAATAGAGCTTGAGCAGCTGCCCGCAGCCCGAGATCTTGCCGGACATGGAGATGCTGACCTTCATGGGCGATGTTCTGATCACCTGGTGCGGCGCGTCCTCCGTACCGGTACTGCCTGTCGTCACCTCGACCCAGGCTTTCTTCTTCAGTTTTTCGTTCAGCGGTATCTTAGCCATGCCGTCTGTCTCTGACAGGGTGTAGCTGGCCAGGGCCTCTCCTGCCTTTGCATCATTTCCGTCCACGGCGAAGATCTTCACCGTCTCGATCTGGTCGGTGATCTCCGTTCTCGTAATGGAACCGTCCTCCTGCTTCTTATAGTCGTACAGGTGGGCCGTCGGCATGATGTCCTTGCCGAAAGCATAGCCGGACTCGGTCTGCAGCCAGACGCATTCATCGATGTTCCTGAGATAGTGGTACTCCTCCGGGTCTTCCGCCGGATTGAATATCGTATCGCCGTCATATCTGGCCGTAATAACATATCCTCCATTGACCAGAGTCTGCTGCGATATAGTGCTCAGCAGATCTTCTACGCTGGAGATCTTCGCCAGGCCAGTCTTCGTGTCGATGCTTGAGTATACCGTGATATCCCCGTTGGGGCCGGACAGGGTGAAGTAGACCTTGCCCGTTGGTTTTGCCGTGCCTGCGGAGCTGGCGTTTTTGACCGTGACCGAAAGTCCCGTATGGGTCGGTATGTCAGGGCTTCCTTCTCCTTCAAATACGGTGATCGGCCCGAAGGTGACATCCCGGATGCCCAGCTCCACCTTGCAGACATTCGTATAAGTAGAGATGTACTGGGGTGAGCCCTCTTTCTTTCGGATCAGATTGACCCTGCACCGGTACTGTCCGGCCGCCTCGCTTGTATTGTTTTCAAACACCATAGTGCCGGCAGTCTGGTTGTTCAGATCCTGCCATTTCTGATCCTTGGTGCTGTACTTCTGCCACAGGTAATTGATGGTCTTTTCGTAGTGCTCCGGATCTGCCAGTTCCACCGAAAGGACCGACTTCTCATCGGGATAGACGGTGAGCTGGTCTGTAGACAGGCTCAGGTCCGGCTTCTCGGAAACGTCTGTCCGGGCTTCGATGACCGGGCTGAAAATACTTTCCGTCGGCCTGGAAGTCCTTCTCACCTTCATCCGATATTGATATTTGGTATCCGCGGTCAGCCCGTCCTCAACAAAGGTGTATTCACGGATGGGCTTTCCGTTGCTGTCCAGAATGGTGTTGCCGCTGGGATCCTTGCGGATGCTATAATCGCTTCCGCCAACGGATCCGACCAGTTCGTCTCCTCCGCCCTGGGGGAAGTCCAGATAGCGATAGAGATCAAAGGCGGCCGGCGCGTCCTCGGAATAGGTCCAGGTCAGACCGATCTGGGAGTCCGTCGTATTGTCAAAGTCCTGACTGACGGAGCCCGGAAGCCTCGGCGGCGTCTTGACGTCATCGACCATATAAGTAATGACCGGGAAGACGCATTCCTTGGAATCGTGCACCAGATACTTCAACAGGCTCCAGGAAAAATCATATCCGTATCCCCTGGCAGAGCTGGGCATATTCGCGACCGTTCCGGAGAAGGACGTTCCCCCGGTCGTTGAATAGGTCGTCCCAGCGTCGCCCCCGATGCTGAAATGGCCGCCGAAATCCGTGATATACTCCACCACAGCGCCTTCTTCCTGATGAAACTCCCCATGGGCGCCGACCTCAAGGGAGAAGTATCCTCCGTGACCGGACCTGTGATGAGAGTCCACATCCTTGGAAATGGTCTGCGTGATGAAACCGTTTCCGAAGCCCGCCCCCTCCCAGGCGTCCTCCTGGTACATTACGTAATCATCTTTTGTCGCCTTATGCTGTTTGATTTCGATGAGTTTGTCATCCTCATCGTACATGGGATCCAGATCTCCCAGCCCCTGCTCATTGATCATGACATCCTTCCAGGACTCTCCGACCGCCTTGGGCAGATCATCCTGGCTGGACGGGTAGGTCTTCGGATCTCCCGGCGTCGATGTCAGGTATTTCGTCACATCCGGAAGCTTATCAGGATACCGCTTCTGGATCTTCATATACTCATCCACCGGCATGGTCTGGGTCACCGGCTGATGGGGCACGGCCTGGACCTGTGTCTGAACGGCAGTGCTTACGTTACCCTCCGCGTCCACCATGCCGGAGGTCACAAGATAGGTATAGTTCTCCGTCGGTGTCGAGAAGAAGGCGACTTCATTCTCTCCGGCCGCTGTTCCATAGGTCACCTCGAACTGCTGACTCACCGCAAGGCCGCTGCTGTAGGTGTACTGGTAACCGGCCTGGGCATTGATCTGCGCGCCGATGACATGAAAGGATCCCAACTCGCCGGCTCCGCCGGATATAACATTGTTCCAGTAGCCGCCGACATTGATCTGCAGATTCGACGAATACTCGTTCCCTGATCCACTGCTCTTGCCGTAGGTCGTCGTACAGAAATCCAGCATGTGCCCGCCGTCATAATCGGCTACATCCTTGAAGTAGGGGGCTGAGGCCAGGACCGCAAGCACCCTGGGTTCTTTATAGTCGATGTCGTGCTTTCCCGTATAGAGAGCGACCGCGCTGTCGATGTCCGTGTCCGCTTTGAACAGGGCGACCGGAGCCCCCAGGGTCGGATGCTCGTAGTTCTTGGTCGTTCGTTTCACCCCGTCCTTGGTAAGTCTGATACCGTCCTCGCTTTCTTCCGGCACGACGATGGCGGCGACCGACTCGATTTTCTGATTTGGGTGGAGATGAGCTACTCCGGGCCGGATATCCGATACCCGGTGGACAGCCAGATAATCCGCTTCACTGGCGGTGTAATTGGCCATAAAGGCCCCGTATTCGTAGTATTCCACCTGCCCTCCATCGCTGACATTCGGAATTTTGAGATCCAGCATGTCTCCTGTGAAGATGGCGCTGCCCTTGGTCCCCTTGTCCGGGTCATTCGGATCGTCCGGACTGGCGTCCTCCAGTTCATCCACGATAGAAAAGCTGTTGTCATAGGAATACAGGACGCTGTCCAGATAGATCTTGGTCTGACTACCGTCTCCCAGAATATCGCCTACCGCCAGATTGGTCTTCATGGCCGGGATGCTGTAATAGTAGCCATCCCATCCGTTGGAGGAGGAGAAGACCTGCTTATGCGTATTCGGATCTTCATGCCAGGACCCGCTGACCACGTCCAGGCTCTGCACACTTTCCGGGATCATTTCGTCAGAATCCGGATCGTAGATATATTTGCCCAGCACCCGGGAGCTGTTGCTGTCCTGTTCTGAACTCAGCTGGCCTCCCAGGATGGTTTCTTCATTGCCGTCTCCGTCCAGATCTCCGAAGGCAAAGGATACCCGGATCAACTCGTTGCCGGCATAGTCCAGTTCCTGTGAATCCCGGAGCATCTGCCCGCCGTGAGAGCTGTCACCGTTGCTGCCATAGAGAAGGACCGAGCGGCTGGGCAGGGAATGAATGATCGTTCTCTTGTCCTTGGCATCCTCCCAGACATCGGAGGCGCCGTAAGATATGATAAGGTCGCAGGAGCCGTCATTGTCCGCGTCCCCTGCGGTAAGGTCGATGTTGTTATAAAAATTAGGAATGAAATACTCATCTGTACCCGCATGTCCATGCGGAGGATCACAGTTCACGGCTCCGCTGCATTTTGGCAGGATATAGTTCCAGGAATTCTGCCAGGCGCTGCTTTGGTATGGGTCTGCGCAGTCTGTCCCGTTTGTCAGATCGTAAACAGCGACCCTGGGCAGGCCGGTTTCCGTTGCCGCCGGAACATAGACCGCGATCTCCTCTACCGTGTCATTGTCGAAATCTCCTGCCGTGATCTGCATCTGCGACTGGGCGATGTAGCCGTCTTCGACTTTGTTGTCAATAAAGGAGGAAAGCTCGAAGGGCTCTGTCCTGCTTCCCTTTTCGGGGCTGTAGATCATCATGTAGATCTTTGGGTCTCCCACCTTGCTCACATCGCTGTCATATTGATAATTTGAATAGACGATGGCCGCAGCCTCATCTCTTCCGTTGCCGGTCACATCTACATCTGTACCGGCAAGGAATGCGTGCTCGCCGGGACCGGAAAGGTCTTTTTTGATAGTTTTTTCTGTATCGAACAGGGCCTGATAGCTGCCGTTGAGCAGGCCGTTGTGACCGTACAGGGTGGATCCCGCGCCGGTTTCCGTATTGCCCTCTGCTGAGGCGGGCTGCGCGCCCGATGTGTCGATCTTCACAAGCTCATTTATCTCGAGCATCGTTGTCACATCCGAGCCGTAGGGGTTGTTCGTATCGTCCGGGTCGTAGGTCTCCGGCATCTGGGAGGTATCGATTCCGAGCTGCCCCAGAACACCTCCGCCCGCATCATACGTAGTTTCTTCATCCTCACTGGCTGAACCCGCAGCCGCATAGGCCACGCTGTCCATCCCGTTGAACATGAACGCTCCCGTGAAGGCGAATATGAACGCGGTCATAAACGCGATCAGTTTGTTACCTTTCTCTTTCATCATCTGTTCCTCCCCACACTTGCAAGAAGATTTCATACACGATACCAAAAGCAGGACAGTCCCTTCCCGCTTCATTCACTTATCCCTGTACCGGAAGATCGCCGCCGTGATGATCACGCATCCTCTACTCTGCCGTTCTCATCTACTGCATCCTCCGTATATATAGATACCTGAGCGGGAGATCTTCCCCGACTTTGCAGCAAAAAAACAAAATAAATACAAGAACGCAAAAAAAGCCCCCGCCTCGAACGTTGGGGGGGTCTCATGCGGGCTAAGCTCTCGCTCCTCGCCTGAT
>CAMOZS010000037.1 GCA_946631075.1 uncultured Bacillota bacterium
GTGCCTGCTCAACTGGTATCTGGTGCTGCAGGAATATACGGCTTCCCTGTCCCAGCTGACGGAAGCGATCCGTTCGGGACTTGGACTGTCATCAATCTGATCAATAGGATGAATCTTCTGAAAGATTCTGAATGTGTTGTATTTACAGAGTTCTGTTTACCTCCGGGTCCCGGCATTTTAAAATATGTTCAGAAGGAATATATTTTTTGCGGGGATAGTAGACTAAGTCTACCGAAATAAGGAAAGAGGAGGTATTACCATGAACCACAAGGAAAGAATCGATGCAGTGATGAACCACCAGCCGGTGGACAGAACGCCATTTGCCCTGGTCGATGGGGGAGCCTGGGTGTCAAAGCACGAGAACAAGTGCTATGGGGACCTTTATCATCTACCGGATGCCGGCGCATCCATTTTCGCCCGTTACATGGATGAGATCGACACGGATCTGATCAGCGGGGTCAACGGCGTCTTCACCGCGTGCCTGAACGCCTTTGGATGCGATATTGATGTGACCAAGGTGGGCAATCCGGTCAATACCGAAAAGTGCATCACTGGTCCGGAGGAGATCACGAAGCTGGATAAGTCCGACGTCAGAGAAAAGCTTCTGGCCAACGACTTCGTACAGTGCATGCTGAAACAATGCGAAGAGACGAAGAAGATCGTAGGGGATGACAAGTACATCCATGTGGACATAGCGGGTCCTTTCACCATGGCCAACGTCATGTACGGAACAGCGGAATACATGGTCCTGCTCGTGAAGCAGCCGGACCTGGCCATGCAGCTTCTGGACTACGCGACAGAGATCAGCATCCAGATCTTCAAGCTCCTGAGGGAAAGAGGAGCGGATATCGCCTTCATCGCGGAGCCCTGCGCCAGCGGCAACATGCTGAGCCCGAAGATGATGAAGAAATTCGTCGTTCCGGGTTACGAGCGTCTGATGAGCGAGCTGGACTACAAGTACTATATCGCCCATATCTGCGGCGGCTCCCTGAAGCGGGTCCCGACAGTAAGAGACGCGGGCCTCAACGCATTTTCCTGCGACTACGCGGTCGATCTCGATACGGCACTGACCGACGGGGAAGGTAAACTGGTCATCTTCGGCAACATGGATCCGGCCGGTACTGTTCTCATGGGAACGCCGGAGGAGGTCTACGAAGAAGCCTGCGGCAGGATCAAAACAGCGGCAGGACGTGGATTCATCCTGGCTCCGGGATGCGATCTGGGATCGGCGGCGCCGATCGAGAACGTGAAGATGATGCGCAAAGCCTGTGAGGACATGGCGGCTCAGTAGGAATAAGACATCAGGAGGATTAAAGCAGATGAAAGCAAAGACGATCTTAAGGTTATTCGCAGGAATCCTGGTGCTGCTGGCAATGGTTTGTCTTGCCGGCTGCGGCAGCGCTGGCGGTGAAGGGCAGGAGGCGCAGGAAGCGGCGATCCAGATCTCGGATGAACAGGAGCAGATCAGCGTAGCCAGGCCAGGCCTGGACATCAAGATCGCGCCGATCATCGTTGCGTCACAGACCGGCCTTTATAAAGAGGAAAACCTGGATGTGACCTTCGAGCAGGTCGCGGACCTGGCGACAGGTCTGACTGCCGTCAGCAAGGGAGACATCGACGTGCTCCCCTTCGGATGCATTCCGTCGTGCTCCTTCATCTCTCAGGGAACGGATGTGGTGATCTTCGGCGGAACCATCGCAGAAGGAAGCGAATGTATCACGCTGAAAAAGATGGCGGGAGCATACAAGACGGCGGAGGATTTCAAAGGGGCGAAAATCGCCTGCTTCCGTATGGAGACCGGGCACATGGTCATGAAGGGATGGCTGCGTGAACAGGGGCTGGATGTGGACAAGGATGTAGAATGGATCTATATGGATTCCATGCAGTCAGAGGTGGAAGCGGTCGAGAAGGGCGAGGTCGATATGTGCTTCGTCAACAGCGGCTACGGATTCGTGGCTCAGCAGAGCGGCAAGGTCGCTGTAGCATTCCAGGTGGGAGACTTCGTCCAGAACTTCCCCTGCTGCCGGATGACGACAAACCGCGCCGACATGACCGAAAAGGCCAGCGCCCTCACCAAGTTCATGATCGCCAACCTCAGGGCTTATGAGATCATTCAGAATGATAAGAAGGCGGCGATCAAGGCGCTGGCGGACTATTCCGGCCAGGATGAGAAGTACGTCGAGAATGTTATTTACGGAACGGATTCCTATGACGCAGCCATGATCGTCCGGCTTGACCCCTGCACAGACGCAGTGGCAGACTTCTACGAGACCATGAAGCTGAACGGGGACATAGATGCGGAGACTCCATACGACATCAGAGACTATATGGATACCGGCATCTATGAGAACGCCCTGAACGTGCTGATGGAGAGAGAGCCGGACAATGATCTCTGGCAGACGCTCCGGGAAGAATTCCAACAGAACAATCTGAAGTGAGCAGAGCGATCTGAAATGAGGACGGAATGAGCAAGATCAAGGGTACAGACCTGACGGTGACATTTGAGGGACGTGACGGATCCTATACGGCACTGGACCATATCAGCTTTGAGATCGATGAAGGAGAGTTTGTTTGCATCGTCGGCCATTCCGGCTGCGGCAAGACCACCCTCCTTCGGACCCTTTCGGGTCTGCAGGAGAAGACGTCAGGTTCTGTGACCATTGACGGAACAGAGATCACCGGGCCGGGACCGGACCGGACGGTCGTGTTCCAGCAGTATTCCCTCTTCCCCTGGATGACGGCCAGGAAGAACATCATGTTCGGCCTGCGCCAGGCGAGACCGGATCTGACCAAAGGAGAAATGGAGCAGACGGCGGATGCTTTTCTGCAGGAGGTCGGCCTTCCGGAGGAAGGAGGGAAGTTCCCTTTCCAGCTTTCCGGGGGGATGCGGCAGAGGGTGGCCATTGCCCGCGCCCTGGCCATGGATTCGGATACGATCCTGCTGGACGAGCCCTTCGGAGCCCTGGATGAGAGGACCAGGGATTCTCTGCAGGAACTTCTGATCGGCCTCTGGTCCGGCAGCGACCGGAAGAAAACGGTGGTCTTCGTGACACACGATATCGATGAGGCAATCCTGCTCGCGGACCGAATCATCTTCATGAAACCCGGCAGGATCGGCGCCGTGATCGATATCCCTCTGCAGCGGCCGAGAAACAAGCAGTCGCTGACGGGGGAGACCTGCTTTTGCGGAATTCGAAAACAACTGGTGGACCTGTTTTACGAGGCGGGGGCCTGAGGATGATTACTGCGAATAAAACGAAATATACGAGAAGCATTCTGGCGGAGTTGCTGGGATTCGCGGTTCTGATCGGTCTGATCCTTCTCCCCGGGCAAAAGCAGGTCCAGACGGCAGCGGTCTTTCTCGCTGCCGCGGTGATCATGGAGGGCATCTGCCTTTTCAAGATAGTCCGGGCCATGAAGGGAGGCAACAGTCCGAAGTCCGTCTGCCGGGTCATGACGATCATCTGGTGCATCCTGATCGCGTGGGAAGTCCTGGTTACGAAACTGAACCTCCTGCATCCGGTCCTCTACCCGGCACCGGAAAATGTCTTCTGCGTGTTTTACGAGCAGCGGCTGGACCTTCTGCAGCACATCGCCTCATCCCTGGAACTGCTGCTGATCAGCGTTTTGATCGGGATGGGGGCTGCGGTGATCGCCGGGTCCGTCGCTGGCTGGCGGCTGGAATGGAGAGGGGTGTGTTACCCGATCGCCAATGTCCTGGCGCCGATCCCGGCAGTCGTCTACGCGCCGTACATCATTTCTCTGATGCCGTCCTTTCGCAGCGCTTCCGCCGCAGTCGTGGCGCTGGGCGTATTTTTCCCTATGTTCCTGAACGTGATGAATCAGGTGAGTTCCATGGACAGCGAGATCGTGGATTCGGCCCGCATGCTGAACGTGAAAGAAAAGGACATGGTGACCCGGATCATTCTCCCTTACCTGATTCCCGGGATCATTTCCGGTATGAAGGTGACGCTGACGACGGCCTTCATGCTCCTGATGTTCGCCGAAATGATGGGCGCGACCAGGGGCCTCGGATACTACATCGTCAACTACAACACCTATGGCAACTACACGAATGTCGTGGCGGGCATCATCATGATCGGTATCATCGTCACGATCCTGAACTGGTTCACATCGGTTCTGCAAAGGCGGGTCGTGCGCTGGAGATGAAGCGGAGGAGCAAAATGGCAGAATCGGCGGGGCAGCTCTTTTACCTGTTGCGCGCCCAGCCTTTGTCCCGTAGAATATAAGGGCCATGACGATATCAGAAAAAAGCAGACAACTGTATGAACTGATGGTCCGCAAGGGCTATCCGGAGGATTTCGCCGCCCTGATCGCCTCTGAAATGCGTACGGAATTTACGGCCGGAAGGATGCTGGGCTACATCGCCCGCAGCGAAAAGCTGCCCCTGGAAGAGGTGGCGGATGAGATGCTGGCCATACTGAGCGACCGGGACCGGATCACCCAGAAGCATATACTGGAGCACGCCCAGTCGAAGATCAATGAGATGTACAGGAACCAGTAGCCGGGATCAGACGATCCCGGCGATTTTTTTGGCCAGGGCCATGATGGTCAGGATGGGCGGGTTGCCCATGGATCCCGGCAGGATGGTCGCGTCCGCGACGTAGAGATTGGCCGCTAGGCGCCTGCAAGTCAGGGCCGCCTCAGCACTCGATTTCGTCCAAAGGCTGATCAGCCTTTGCGCGAAGACGGGCGATGGCAAGGCCTGCCAGGAAGGCCGCCGCCGCGGGAAGGAGCCACTCGAAATCGAACCGGCTCAGGGGAAGGGCCCCGTCGATGGCTGCTGCCGTCCCGCTCGGGAAGATCTCGCTGACCGAGCTCAGGATGCTGACAAGGAAGGCCGCCGAGGCCGCCAGCACGTAGGGGAGCCTTCCCGGAACGAGCTCGTGCAGGAATGAAGTCAGGATCAGGACGATCACCAGGGGATAGACCAGCATCAGGATGGGAGCCGCTACGCTGATGATCCGGGTCAGACCCAGGTTGCAGATCAGGCAGGAGACCAGGCAGACCAGGATGACCAGGACCCGGTAGGAGATCCGGCCGCGGAAGAGGTCCTCGAAGTATTCGGATGCCGCGGCAACAAGGCTGATGGCTGTGGTCAGGCAGGCGAAGGTCACTACGATGGCCAGAAGGACAGCCCCGGACCTGCCCAGCAGGCCTTCCGTGATGTTGACCAGGAGGGCGGCGTTGCTCAGCTGGTCGCTGTGGGCCTGGCCGCTCCAGGGGGCGCCGGATGTGGCGCCCAGGTAGGTCAGTCCTCCGTAGACGATGAAGAGGAGGGCGCCGGCCAGAAGGGAAGCAGTCCACAGGACCGGTCTGCTGTCCCGAGCCGACGGATAGCCCTTGTCCCTGACTGAGCCGATCAGGATGACCGTGAAGAGGATGGCGGCCAGCATATCCAGAGTCTGATAGCCGTTCAGGACGCCGTCTTCCACAGGGCTTTGGGTCAGAGGATCCCCCATTTCGGCAAGGGGCCCGCTGATGCCGCGAAGGATCAGCAGCAGAAGGGAAGCCAGAAGGACCGGGGTCAGGAACTTGCCGATGATGTCCACGACCCGTCCGGGATGGATGGATAGAAGCAGGACAAGGGCAAAGAAAGCGACGGAAAATACCGCCAGGCTGACCGGATCGGGCTCAGCCTGAACGATGGGAAGTATGCCGATCTCATAAGTGGTCGCCGCCGTGCGGGGCAGGGCGATCCCGGGACCGATGCAGAGAATGATGAGGGTCATCAGGGCGGTGGACGGGATCCGTCCGATGGGCTCCAGTATACGATGAGTCAGACCGTCCTTTCGGATCATGGAGAAAACAGCCAGGATCCCCAGACCTATATCGATCAGGAAATAATAGATAAAACCGGTGGTCCAGCTGCTGCCGCATTCCAGACCGAGCTTGGGCGGGAAGATCAGATTTCCGGCGCCGAAGAACATAGAGAAGAGAGCCAGGCCGATGACCAGGCTGTCTTTTATTGATTTGGGCGAAAACTTCATTCAGTAGTGTCCTTCCTAAAGATGATCAGGATACAGTATAGCATCTTCAGGAAGGAGAAACCACCGGAATCTGCCTCTATTCGCTGAAGGCGTCGTAGATGGCCCGGATGGCCGGGCGGAAGTCCGCGGCGTCCACGCCGACGATGACATTGATCTCGCTGAATCCTTGGTTGAGCATCCGGATATTGATCCCCTGAGCCGACAGGGCGGTGGTGATCCGGGAGGCGACGCCGACGGTCCGGCTCAGGCCCAGTCCGACCACCGCGATCAGGGCGATATCCTCGATGACAGAGATGTCGTCCGGATGGAGCTGCTGCTCAAAGGCGCTGATGACTTCCTCCAGCTGGTCTTCGATGGCTTCCTTCTCGATGACCACGGAGAAGGAGTCGATGCCGGTGGGGATGTGGTCGAAGCTGATCCGCAGATCCTCCAGGATGGCCAGGGCCCGGCGGACGAATCCGATCTCGCTGTTCATCATGCTCTTGTAAATGTTGATGACCGTGAAGGGCTGCTTGCCGGCGATGCCGGACAGGATCCTCCGGTTGTCATAGGTGGACTCGGTGGTGATGATGGTGCCGGGATCCTCCGGGGCGTTGGTGTTGCGGATGTTGATGGGGATGCCGGCCTGGCGGACCGGGAAGACGGCCTCCTCGTGGAGGACGCTTGCGCCCATGTAGGACAGTTCCCGCAGCTCCATATAGGAAATGTATTCGATCGGTCTTGGATCATCGACGATCCGGGGGTCGGCCATCAGAAGGCCGGACACATCCGTCCAGTTCTCATAGATAGAGGACCCGGCCGCCCGGGCGACCAGGGAGCCGGTCACATCAGAGCCGCCCCGGGACAGGATGCACACCTCGCCCGTATCCTGATAGCTTCCGTAGAATCCGGGGAGGACGGCCCGCTCGTGTTTGGCCAGTTCGGCGGACAGGGCCTGGTTGGTCTCCTCCGCCAGGAGCCTGCCTTTGCTGTTGAAGAGAATGAGATCCTGTGTATCGACAAAGTCGTAGCCCAGATAGGCGGCGACCAGGATGGCAGACAGGAATTCCCCCCGGCTCACGATATAGTCTTCGGTGCAGCCTTCCTGAAGGGCCATGTGGATGGTCTCGAACCGGCTGTCCAGGTCCACGTCGATGCCCAGATTGTACTGGATGGCCCGGTAGCGGTCCATGACCACATGGAAAAGCTGTTCATAGGGGATATTGCGGTCCGCCTGGGCCTTGCAGAGAAAGAGGAGGTCGGTGATCTTGTTGTCGTCCGCGAACCGTTTTCCCGGCGCGGACACGACCACGTACCGTCTTTCGGGGTCTGCTTCGATGATGTTTTTGATCTTCTGCAGCTGGATCCCGTCCGCAACGGAGGATCCGCCGAATTTTACTGTTTTGCTGTTCATTTCTACCTCTGATGTTCAAAAGAATTTTACAGGATTATAACATGTACAGGACAGGGGAGGAAGCCCCTTCTTTCGATGCAGTCTTTTTGGATGTTGTGAATAGTGGTATAATCATGGCAAATCGATTATTTGTCTGTAACATTAGATGAAGATAAAAGGAGAAAAGCTCTAAATGGAGATCAAACGGAAAAGGATCACGATCGCCGCGGTGATCGGCGGGATCATAGTCATGGCCATCCTGATCCTGGGCACTTTGTGGATGGGTCAGAGCGCCAAGAGAGATTCGGAAACAGCTGTCCGTTCGGTAAGCATGATGTATCTGGATGAGCTGGCGGGCCGGCGGGAACAGGTCGTTGCCGCTAATCTCAACGAGAAGGTAAGCGAGATCCAGACTGCTCTGAAGCTCATAACCGCGGAGGACCTGAGAGACGCTGAACATCTGCAGGCCTATCAGATGAGGGTCAAGGAGCTCTTCAATCTGGAGCGGTTCGCTTTCGTCGGCGACGATGACCTGGTCTATACATCGAAGGGGCCCCGGGACGAGATCGATCAGTATGACATCGATTTCAAAGGCCTGGATGGGCCGGAGATCACCGTGAAAGATCCGGAAGCCCCGGATAAGAAAGTTCTGATCGCCATCCCCGCCGAGATCGATTATTCGGGAAGGCAGCTGATCGCCTGCTTCATACAGATCGATATGAAGGAAATGCTGGCCGGTGTTTCCATGGATCCCCAGAAGAACGGGGCTACCTTCTGCAACATCTACACCCATGAAGGCATCGCCCTGAGCGATACGGTCCTGGGAGGACTGGCTGTTGAGGATAACCTTCTTGAGGCCATGAAGATCGCCGTATTCGAGAAGGAGTATTCCTATGACAGCTTCCTCAGGGATTTTACCGAGGGGAACCGGGGTGAAGTGAGCTTCACCTACAATGATATCCGTGAGACCCTGTCCTATGTGCCGGTGGAAGGCACCGACTGGATGCTGACCTATCTGATCCGGGAGAGCGTGATCAGTGACAACATCGGTTCCGTCTCGGACGGGATCATCTTCAGGAGCATCGTCCAGTCCATCCTGACCGTACTGATCCTGCTGGGGATCTTCGCGGTCATCATCCAGCAGACCCGCCGCAATGCCAGACTGCTTCTGGAGAAAGAGACGGCGGAGGCCGAAAGCCGGGTCAAGCAGGAGGAAATGGAGGAGAGGATCCGTCTGCAGGACGAGCTGCTGGCACAGAAGGAGCAGCAGGAGGAGCAGACGCGAATGATCACTGCGCTTTCCTCCGACTACTGGAGCGTTTATTATCTGGATCTGGATCATGACAGGGGCGTGTGCTATCAGGCCCATGAGGATCTGGACGAAGGATTCAAAGTCGGCGACCACTTCCCCTATCTGGAGTCGGTCACAGAATATGCCAAATCATATATCAATGAAGAATACCTGGAAGACTTCCTGGCCTTCGTCCAGCCGGACAACGTCAAAGCCCTCCTGCATGAGCGGCGTGTTATCGCCTATCGCTACCTGGTCCACCGCCATGACAAGGACACCTGGGAGGAGGTACGCTTCGCGGGCGTGCGCCACCCGGGAGAGCGTGATGACGGTCAGGTGCACCAGGTCGGAGCCTGCTTCGTGGACGTGGATGTGGAGGCAAGGAAGAGCATGGAAGAAAGCCAGGCTTTGCAGGATGCTCTGGCAGCGGCCGAGACGGCCAACAAGGCCAAGACCGTCTTCCTGTCCAACATGAGCCACGAGATCCGCACGCCGATGAACGCCATCATCGGACTGGACAGTCTCGCCATGAATGATTCCGGCTTATCGGAACAGACCAGGGACTATCTGGAGAAGATCGGGACCTCCGCTCACCACCTGCTGGATATCATCAACGATATCCTGGATATGTCCAGGATCGAATCGGGCCGGATGACCATCAAGAATGAAGAATTCTCCTTCTCCAGGATGCTGGAGCAGGTCAACACCATCATCAGCGGCCAGTGCAGGGACAAGGGCCTTCACTACGACTGCCGGACCAGGGGACAGATCGACGAATTCTATATCGGTGACGACATGAAGCTCCGTCAGGTCCTGATCAATATCCTGGGCAATGCCGTCAAGTTCACTCCGGAGGGCGGAAAGGTCACCTTCGATATCGAGGACGCGGCCAGGATGGACCGGAAGGCGACCCTGCGCTTTACCATCAGCGATACGGGGATCGGCATGAGCAAGGATTATCTGCCCAGGCTCTTCGACGCATTCACGCAGGAGGAGACCACTGCCGCAAGCAAGTACGGGAGCACGGGCCTGGGCATGCCCATCACCAAGAGCATCGTAGAGCTGATGAACGGTCATATCGAAGTCGAGAGCGAGAAGGGTCAGGGCACGACCTTCACCGTGACGGTGACCCTGGGTCAGTCCGATCACGTTGCTTCGGGCCCGGACGCCGATGACATGGAACTGCGGCCCCATGAAATGAGCGTGCTGGTGATCGACGATGACCGTATCGCCTGCGAACACGCCCAGCTGATCATGGAACAGGTCGGCGTCAGCTGCGAGACGGTGCTGACGGGAAGAGACGCTGTCGAAATGGTCAGGATGCGCCATGCCCGCAGAGAAGACTACAACCTGATCATCGTGGACTGGAAGATGCCGGAGATGGATGGCATCGAGACGACCAGACAGATCCGCTCGATCGTAGGCGAACATACGCCCATCATCATCCTGACCTCCTACAACTGGGAGGATATCGAAGACGAGGCCCGGGAAGCCGGGGTGGACACCTTTGCCGCCAAGCCTCTCTTCGCCGGCACGGTGATGGATGAGTTCCGCGAAGCCTTCAAGAAGAAAAAGGCCAGTCTGATCAGAGAGACGGTCGATCTCAAGGGCCGCCGCGTCCTCCTGGCTGAGGATGTGGAAGTGAACGCGGAGATCATGATGATGGTCCTGAGCATGCGGGAGATGGAAGTCGAGCACGCGGAGAACGGCAGGGTCGCGGTGGATATGTTCCGGGCCTCTGAGCCGGGATACTATGACGCGGTACTCATGGACCTGCGCATGCCGGAGATGGACGGCCTGGAAGCGACCCGGGCCATCCGTAAGATGGACCGGGAGGACGCCGGACAGATTCCTGTCATCGCGCTGACAGCCAACGCCTTTGATGAAGACGTTCAGCGCAGCATGCAGGCGGGAATGAACGCCCACCTTTCCAAACCTGTGGAACCGGATGTCCTGTTCGAGACCCTGGAAAACCTGATCAAAGCATAGCGGCGCCCGGCCCTGAAGAGAAAGGCAGTAAGATGAAGAAAGGAAACAGATCATCCGCGGCCGGCATGAAACTGACCTGGAGCACCCATGAATCGCTGAGCCTGCGCTCGGAGAAGATCGATGAATTCCTGACCAGGAAGATCCCGGGCCGGGACGAGGATTATGCAAAGGCTGTGGATTTCTTCAAAAAAATACGGCTCATGATGGATGACAGCAACTGGATCATCACCCCCCGCAGGGCCGAATACCGGTCCCTTAACCGGACAGGGGGAACCATCCGGTCCATACAGGCCACCGTCGATTTCTTCGCCGATGATAACCTCTTTCATGTGGCGGATATCAAGAGGACCCTCATCGAAGCGGATGCCCAGTTCGAATTCCGGGAGGACATCCTCAAAAAAGTGTATGAAGTGGCAGGGGTGGTCAGAGACGAGTATGGCCAGCCTTTGCGCCTGAAGACGACGCCCCGGCTCCGCTGCGGATTCCGGGAGTATACGGTGGAGATCTCCGATAAGCACCGGATGTTCGGCAATGAATATGTGCGGGCTGTGGCGGGGATCATCCCCATGCGGGAGGAAAACACAGAACTTGAAGAGTTGGCCGCCGGCGCCGCCGGACTTCCAGCAGAGCTCAGGGCTCAGGCGGACCGGATCCTCGACGGCATCAGCCGCCTCGAGGGATCCTTCCGGGAGGACGGGGCCAAGGCAGCCCGGATCGATAGCTTCGTCAGCAGCTATATCCCGACGGTGACCCGGGCCATAGCCAATTACTGTGACCATCCGGACCAGGCTAAGGAAGCGGCCCTCCGCCACACCTTCGAGGTCATGATCATCTCCATAAACAATCTGTCCAGGTCAGTCTCGGGAAGCGAGGATGACGCCGCGTCCATCGAGCAGAAGATCCTGGAGCAGCAGCTGATCAGGGAAGGACTCTACAGTCCCTTCGAAAGCCTCTGAGAAGCGGGACTGCCAAACAATTCAATATCATTTGGACTTAGTCAGCCGGTTGATCCTGCGGTAAAGGGACGACCGGCTGATTCCTAATTTACGGGCCAGTTCCTCCTTGGTGAGCCGGCCCTCCTCGACCTCTCTCAGCTGCTGGATGAGAACGTAGTTCTCGTAGTTTTCGATGTTCTGCTTAAGGCCCGAGTCGCTTCCCAGGGAAAGATCCGGATGGGCCTTCTTGAGATAGGGAGGCAGGTCGCTGACCCGGATCATATTGGTCTGGGCCATGTTGACGCTGTACTCGATCACGTTCTCCAGCTCCCGGACATT
>CAMOZS010000038.1 GCA_946631075.1 uncultured Bacillota bacterium
GGAAGGGCATCATGCCCCAGTTCATGACATTGGACCGGTAGCGCTTGGTCGCGTATTCCTCGCAGATATTGGCCAGGCCTCCCAGGACACGCTGGCAGCTGGCCGCCTGCTCTCTGGCCGAGCCGTCGCCCGGACGGACACAGTAGATCATAGAACCGATCTCGATATCCGCGGCGTCCACGCCGGGGCTCAGGCTGCAGGCAGCCTCCAGGGCCGCTGCCAGATCCGCGGGAGCATCCGGTCCGGGATAGGCGCCGGCTCCGCCGCAAGCTCCGCCGGCCCCGCCGTCATCGGCTCCTCCAGCCTTTGCAGCCAGTCTGGCCTGCTCCATTGCCCGGACCTCTTTGGAACGGCCGACATATTCCGGATCCCGCCGGGACAGGGTGAACTCCGCCAGGCCCAGAGGGTTGGAACGATAGGATGAAGTCTCCCCGGAGGGGATCAGCTCATCTGTGGTCGTCACCGGATCCATGATGCGGGAGCAGACCTTCAGCAGGATGTTTTCCGCCAGGGGTTCCTGCTCCGGCCAGTCCTTGATGTTGGGGCCGTAGATCAGCTCGGCCGCCGGATCGCTCTTGCCGAAACCTTGGTAGACCCGGGACTCGTAGACTTTGCTGTCGTAATCATAGGCCGGGGTCTTGTAGCCGTCAAATGCCTCCGCGAAATCGGTCGCCGCCGTCAGCAGTCCTCCGTTGGCCGCGGTAGCCGCGATCGACCGGGCGTCCATCAGAGCAACCGCCGAAAGCTGTCCTGAACCAGGCTTGCTTCCTTCCCTGCTGGGGAAGTTCCTGGTAGTGTGGCGGATGGAGAGGCCATTGTTGGCCGGCGTGTCTCCGGCTCCGAAGCAGGGTCCGCAGAAGGCCGTCTTGACGACCGCGCCTGCAGCCATCAGATCAGTGATCGCTCCTTTTTTGACCAGATCCAGGAAGACCGCCTGAGAAGAAGGATAGACCGACAGACTGAAAACATCGCTTCCGCAGCTTGCGCCCCGGAGCAGATGAGCCGCGTCCATGACATTGCAGTAGTTGCCGCCGGCGCAGCCAGCGATGATCCCCTGCTGGACCCGGAGCCTGCCGCCTTCGATCTTGTCCCGCAGGCTGAAGCTGATGTCCGGTCCCGAGGTGATCTCCCGGGCGTTTTCCTCTACCGAGTGGAGGATCTCCTCCAGGTTCTCGTTCAGCTCTTCGATCGTATAGGTATTGGACGGATGGAAAGGCAGGGCGATCATCGGTTTGATCTGCGAAAGATCCACGTAGACACAGCCATCGTAATAAGCCACCTCAGCCGGCTCCAGCTTTTTGTAGTCAGCTCCTCTGCCGTGGAGGGTCAGGAAGGCCTTGGTATCCTCATCGGTCTTCCAGATGGAGGAAAGGCAGGTGGTCTCCGTGGTCATGACATCCACCGCGTTACGGAAATCCGTATCCATGGACGCGATGCCCGGGCCGGTGAATTCCATGACCTTGTTCTTGACGTATCCGTTCTCATAGACCGCCCCGATGATGGCCAGGGCGATGTCCTGGGGGCCGACCCCCGGCTGGGGCGCTCCCGTCAGGAAGATATTGATCACTCCCGGATAGGCGATATCCCAGGTGTCACCCAGCAGCTGCTTGACCAGCTCGCCGCCGCCTTCTCCGACGGCCATGGTTCCCAGGGCCCCGTAACGGGTGTGGCTGTCCGAGCCCAGGATCATCCTGCCGCAGCCGGCCATAGCCTCTCTCATGTACTGGTGGATGACCGCGATGTGAGGCGGCACGAAGATCCCGCCGTACTTTTTGGCCGCGGAAAGGCCGAAGACATGGTCGTCTTCATTGATGGTCCCGCCCACCGCGCACAGGGAATTGTGGCAGTTGGTCAGGACATAGGGGATCGGGAACCGGTCCATCCCCGACGCCCTTGCCGTCTGGATGATCCCGACAAAAGTAATATCGTGGGAAGCCATCGCGTCGAATCCGATCTGCAGATGGTCCATGCTCCCGGACCGGTTGTGGTCCGAAAGGATCGACCAGGCGATCGTTCCCTTGCGGGCCTCCTCTTTATTGAATTTCCCGATCATCCGCGCCCCGTAGCTGGCCGCGAACTTTTCCGCTGCTCCGGCGGCTTCCGCTTCAGGGACCAGCTCAGTCCCGTTCACCAGATAAACGCCTCCGTCATATAATTTCACCATGTTTGATTCCTCCTGACATTCCAATTTACTATATGCTCATCCTAAATGCTCCTCCACGATGGACATGACTTCCTCCATGCCGCCGGCGCAGGCCCAGTCCTGGGAAATATTGATCCTGACCAGATCGTAGATCCGCTGCCGGTAGTAATCCAGCATAGCTTCCCGGTCCATGCCCCGGTCCGCAAGCTCCCGGATGTCCCGGGGAGCGTATTCCAAAGTGATCCCGCACCGCTTACGGCAGGAATCCGAGATCACCCCGAAGGATCCCGCGTCCGTCTCCTCAAGGGGCCCCGCGTCGGCCGCCCCTGTCTCCTGAGCGGCTGCCGCCTCCGTCTCCCGGAAGACCCCGGCTCCCGCCGGCAGGTCCATCTCCGGCAGATCCGGAAAATCCATGACATCCACATTCAGTTTATTGCCCAGCTTCAGGGCCGGGACCAGTCTGATCACCTTCATTTTATTCGCACCTCCGTTCCTTGGCCCGGTTGATATGCCGTTCCATCGCCTCTGCTCCAGCCTTTACATCCCGGTCCGTGAAGGCCTTGAAGATGGCCCGGTGTTCCTCGAGGACCGTGGTCAGGTAGTTGGGTCCGTAGATCGAATTCAGCCCCTGATACTTGAGAAAAGTCTGGTAGGACATGAGGGTCTTGCGGAGCATCCGGTTGTGGGAAGCCTCGTAGATCACCTGGTGGAAACCGGCGTTGATGACCAGCATCTTGTCCAGATCCCCCCGCATGGTGTAAAACTCCATGAACTCGAAGGTCTCCTCCAGCCGGTCCATCTCATCGTCGGTGATCCGCTCGATCGCCCACTTGACCGCCTGGATCTCATAGGCCTTGCGCAGGTCGAACAGATCCTCGTAATCCTGTTCCGAAAAACCGATCACGAAGCAGCCCCGGTTGAGGATGTTCTCCACCAGCCCGTCTGTCTCCAGCTGGCGCAGGGCCTCCCGGATGGGGGTGCGGCTGACCCCGTACTCCTTGCAGAGATTCTGCTCCGTCAGCTTCTGGCCCGGCCGGTATTTGCCCGTCAGTATGTCCTGCTGCAGTTTGCTCAGCAGACTTGTGGACATAGGCGCGTTGCTCAGTTCATTTTCACCGCCAAATTGATACCTTACCATATGGATCCTCCCGGCCTACAGCTGATCGATAACGAACTCAGTGAAATCCGCCGCCGTATTGCCGGTCCCGTCGCCCGGCATATCCAGAGCGTCCGCCGCAGCGTCCAGAGCCTGCTCCAGCTTTTGGGCCTTGTCCCCCATAGCCGCGTGGCGGAGCATCATGACCGCCGCCCTGCAAAGGCTGGCCGGATTGGCGTAGTCCGCGATCCCGTCGGCGACCATGCGGGGAGCGGAACCGTGGATGGCCTCGAACATGGCGTAGCGGCCGCCGATATTGGCGCTGCCGGCCGTCCCTACCCCGCCCTGGATCTGGGCCGCTTCATCGGTGATGATGTCGCCGTAGAGATTGGGCAGGATCACCACGTTGAAGTTCTTGTTGAAGAGGGGGTTGATCAGGTTAGCCGCCATGATGTCCACGTACCAGTCGTCCACCTTGATCTCAGGGTAGTCCTTGGCCACATCCATGCAAAGGCTGAGGAATTTGCCGTCGGTCTTTTTCATGATATTGGCCTTGGTGACGATGGACACGTTCTTGTTGCCGTTGTTTTTCGCGTATTCAAAGGCTGCCCGGGCCAGGCGGGTGGTCCCGATGGTCGTGGTGACCTTGAAGTCGATGCTGATGTCATCATTGATCTCCACGCCCCGGCTTCCCAGCGCGTACTCGCCCTCGGTATTCTCTCTGTAGAAGATCCAGTCGATCCCCTGCTCGGGAATGGACACCGGACGGACATTGGCGAACAGATCCAGCTCCCGCCGCAGGGTCACATTGGCGCTCTCCAGATTGGGCCGCCCGTCCCCCTTGCCCGGCGTGGTGGTCGGGCCCTTGAGCAGGAGGTCGCACTCCTTGATGGCCGCCAGGACATCCGCCGGCACGGTCTCCATCTTAGCGATCCGATTCTCAATGGTCAGCCCTTCGATGGGACGCAGCTCGATCCTGCCCCCTGCAATCTCCTCCGCCAGCAGTTTCTCCAGGATCCTGCGGGCTGAATCCATGATGATGGGACCGATCCCGTCACCGTCGATGGTGCCGATGATGATCTTCTCTTTGGCGGCGAAATCCGGAGCCGCCTGGGCTTCTTTCATCGCCTCCACCCGGGCCAGCTGATCCCGGACGATCTGCTCGAAATGATCCTGATATGTCATATGTGATTCTCCTTTCACGAGATATTGATCCCTGGTTTTTTGTATTTCTGTATACGATTATACAATGTGCAATTCCCCCGGTCAATAAAGGGATTTTGGAACAAAAAAACTGCAGCCTTTGCATCAAAGGCTGCAGCATGGTATTCCTTCTTTCTTCAGTCCCGGGTCCTGGCGCCAAGTTCCTTGAGGGCTGCCTTTTCCTGGTACATGAGGGCGTCCGCCCGCTGGAAGACCTGGGAAAAATCTTTGTCCTCCCCGGGTATGTAATCAGCAAGGCCTCCCGCTACGACCACCTGACCGAGGCCGATGTTTTCGGCGGACCGTTCATGCAGCTGCCGCATGATATCGTTCCTTTTATCGTAATCGCTGCCCGTCAGGATCACGGTGAATTCGTCTCCTCCGGTACGGAAGACCGGACTGTACTGGAAGAGTTCGCAGATCATTCTGCTGGCCGCGCAGATGTATTCGTCGCCGGCTTTATGACCCAGTGTGTCATTGACATGCTTAAGACCGTTGACATCGCAGGCAGCTACCGCGAAGCGGAAATTGTCATCAGCCTGGATGCTCCCGTTGAGTTTCCTCTCCAGCCCTTCAAGGGCCCGTTTACTCTTGACCCCTGTCATCGGATCCGTATTAGCTATGATCCTGGCCTGGGCCAGCTCTGCTTCGCTCTCCTCCATCCTCCGGTGGATCAGGGCATAATTGCTCAGCAACATGGCCAGGGCAATGGCAAAGGCCAGGGTCACGACCACCATGCTGGTCCGGTTTGCCGTGTGCAGCAGATCCATCTGCTCATCGGCGTAATCCTCATCCGCTCCCTCCGGGATCTCCTGCATGATCTCATTGTTCCAGTAGTCATGCACATTCCTGACGGCGTCGTCGGCCGCGGTCATGGTCACCGAACTCATCCAGGCCAGAGAGGTGAAAGCGATCAGGGCAAGCAGGGCGATCCAGACGATGACGGACCTGCCGAAGTGCCTGGCCGCATCACGGCGCAGGACATTCCTGAAGAAGAGAAATCCCAGGATGGCCCAGACCGCGAAGAGCAGGTAGGATTCCGACTCCATGGTCTGTTCGAAAAGCAGGTTGGGAAGCAGCAGATACAAAAGGAAGAGGATCATCAGGATCGTGCCGGCCAGGCCCGTTCTGACCTCTCTGCTGTCTCCTTCTCTTCGGGCGATGCGGATCGTTGAAACAGAAACGACTCCGTAGATGATCGTCGCGCCCATGGTCGTAACATCTACGATCCAGCCCACCGCGGTCCTTCCCAGGAAGGGAATGATCAGGGACAGGGCGGCGATCAGGAAGATGGCCGCGGACGGCGTACCCTTACTGCTGATCCGGGCCAGCCGGCCGGGGATCACACCGTCTCTTGCCATAGCATAGAGCAGCCTGCTGAGCGCCAGTATATTTCCGATCAGGCTGGAAAAGATCAGGGCCAGCAGAGCCAGCAGGAGCAGAAGGACTCCTCCATTGCCCAGATAATGCCGGGCGGCGTAGAAGGGCGGCAGTCCCTCGATCCCATCAAGATTGTCCAGGTCGCTGATGTAGTCCAGCCAGCTGCTGTACTGGGGTGGATAGGCAGTGACCGACAGAAGGATCACGAAGGCATACAGGACCAGGGCGGAAACGACCGCGCAGACCAGGATACGAAAAACCTTCGTTCTGGAAAAAGTATATTCCTCAGCTGCGTGAGAGATGTTCTCGAAGCCGATGAAGGCCCAGGGCGAGATACAGGCGATCCGGATCACCTGGGCCAGCTGGCTCTTGTCCGGGATCATGCCCGGCTGCATGGAATATCCGGCAGTATGAAAGCGGAAGATGGCCGCAAGGAAACAGATGGTGATCGCCGCGGACAGCAGGAGCACCATCACGATCAAAAGCCGGGCCGACAGCCTGCGGAAATTGGCGCAGACCAGTCCGATCAGGACAATAAAAGCGGCGGTCAGCAGGATCTCTCCCAGATACACGTGATAACCGAAGACCGTGTACATGGATCCGAACTGGAACAGATCCCCGAGAAAAAACCGCGCGAAAAGAGGCAGCGATGTGGCATTGGCCCAGAACATAGCTGCGTAGGTCAGGGTCAGGAACCATGCGGTCAGGAATCCATGGTCCCAGCCAAAGGCTTCCCTGGCAAAGGCATAGGCACCGCCCGCGTCGGGGAAACGATTGATCATGTAATGGTAATTCCGGCTGATGACGATCATGATGATCGCGCCGATCACCATCCCCAGCAGACTGCCGGCAGGCCCGGCCTGCAGCAGGTAGGAATTGCTGGTCACGACCAGCGACCCCCAGCCGATGCTCGTGCCAAGGGCCAACGCCCATGCGCCCAGCGGTGACAGATATGGTGTTAAGCTTTTTGGTTCATGTTTACTTATCATCACATCGGTATTATACCATATCTTTATACCTTTTTATACCGTCATGACACGGATCATATTCGTTGTCCCGGAAACGTTCAGGGGCAGGCCCGCGCTGATGACGACTCTGTCTCCCGATGTCAGAAGGTCAAGCCTGCGCACGCCGGCTACCGCCTCTCTGGCCAGATCTTCGAAGCTCTCCTCCGGTTCGATCAGGACAGGCCGCACGCCGCGGACCAGGGCCATCTGCCGGAAGGCCCGCGGGGAAGGCGTCACCGCAAGGACCGGCTGGTTAGGATGAAAACGCGCCATCATCCGGGCCGTATAACCGGAACAGGTGATGGCGATCAGGGCTTTGGCCCCGATGTCCTCCGCTGCCTGGCAGGCCGCGTGACTGATCGCTGTGGATATGTCCGCTTCTCCCGGCTGATAATCCCGGTAGCTGCGGAGCTTTTCCTTCTCCTGTCCCTGCTCCCGCAGGTCCTGCTCCGCCTGGGTGACGATGCGCGTCATGACCTCTACCGCCTGGACCGGATACTGACCCGCCGCGCTCTCTCCCGACAGCATGACCGCCGAGGTCCCGTCGAAGACAGCGTTGGCCACATCCGTGATCTCCGCCCTTGTGGGCGTTGGCTCCGTGATCATGGACTCCAGCATCTGGGTCGCCGTGATGACCGGCTTCCCCTTGCGGTTGCAGCGGTCGATGAAGGACTTCTGGATGCCCGGCAGCATGGCGTAGTCCACTTCCACTCCCATGTCGCCGCGGGCGATCATGATCCCGTCGGAAGCCTCCAGGATGGCGTCGAAATTGCGGACGCCCTCCGGGTTTTCGATCTTGGAAATGAGCTTGATCTCTTCCCCGCCGTTCTCCTCAAGGAAGGTCCGCAGGTCCCGCACATCGTCCACGGACCGGACGAAGGATGCGGCGATGAAATCCACCTCCTGCTCGATCCCGAACAGGAGGTCCGCCTTGTCCCTGTCGGACAGGAATTCCATGTTCAGGTGGATGTCCGGAACGTTCACGCCCTTCTTGGTGCTGACGAAACCGGCATCCTGCACCTTGCAGACGATGTCCCCGTCCCGGACCTCTTCGACGGTCATGGTGATCTTGCCGTCATCAACCAGGATCCTGGTCCCAAGTTCGACCTCTCCGGCCAGTCCTCCGTAGGTAATGCTTACGCCTTCTTTGGTCCCGGCTTCCCCAGCCTTTGCGGGAGACCGGAGCACGAAGGTCTGCCCCTTGTCCAGCTGGACCTTGCCCTCGGCGAAAGTGCCCAGACGGATCTCCGGCCCCTTGGTATCCAGGAGGACCGATGCCGGGACTCCCACCCGGGAGCATGCCTGGCGAAAGGTGCGGATCTTCTCCAGATGCTCCTCATGGGATCCGTGGGAGCAGTTCAGCCGGGCCACGTTCATGCCCTCCTGCAGCATCTCCTCCATCACCTGGAGGCTTGAGCTGGCCGGCCCGAGGGTGCATACGATTTTTGTTGCTTTCATATATGTCTCCTTAATAAAAGAGGCTTCCCGAAAGAAGCCTCCTGTCCTGCCTTTGCCTTATTAGATCAGTGTTCCCAGGTGCTTCATGGTTCTGATCAGCTGGTTGACGTAGCTCATTTCGTTGTCATACCATGCAACGATACGGACTTCGTAGATGTGTGTTCCGCACTTCTCAGCCAGAGTCTGAGTTGCGTCGAACAGGGAACCGTAGCTGATGCCGATGATGTCGCTGGAAACCAGTTCTTCCTCGGTGTATCCGAAGGACTCGGATGCGGCTGCCTTCATTGCTTCGTTGATGCCCTCAACGGAGACGGAGTCGGTCATATCCTTCAGTGTAGCGTCCAGGATGGTGATGGAACCCGATGGAACCGGAACTCTCTGCGCGGAACCGATCAGCTTGCCGTCCAGTTCCGGAATGACCAGACCGATGGCCTTGGCTGCGCCGGTGGAGTTGGGTACGATGTTGATGGCGCCTGCTCTGGCTCTTCTCAGGTCGCCCTTCCTATGCGGTCCGTCCAGCAGCATCTGGTCGCCGGTGTATGCGTGGATCGTGGTCATGAATCCGGTTCTCAGCTCTCTGTAGTTAGCCAGGACCTTGGCCATGGGAGCCAGGCAGTTGGTCGTGCAGGAAGCGCCGGAAATGATGTTATCTTCCTTGGTCAGTGTCTCGTGGTTGACGCCGTATACGATCGTCGGCAGGTCGTTGCCGGCAGGGGCGGAGATCAGGACTTTCTTAGCGCCGGCGTCGATGTGAGCCTGGGACTTCTCCTTGGAGGTATAGAAGCCGGTGCACTCCAGAACGATGTCTACATCATATTCTCCCCACGGCAGCTTGGAAGCGTCCGACTCGCTGAAGACCGGAATATCCTTTCCGTCTACGGTGATGGAATCTCCATCGCTGACGATCTCATGTGCGTCCGCGTATCTGCCCTGTACGCTGTCGTACTTGAGCAGGTGGGCCAGCATCTTCGGGCTGGTCAGGTCGTTGATGGCAACGACTTCGCATTCCGCATCCTCAAATACCTGTCTGAACGCCAGTCTTCCGATCCGTCCGAATCCGTTAATAGCAATTCTCGTCATTTTTGATTTCCTCCTGTGATATTGTTATATATTTTTTCCAAATTGATTACCTGTGCAGTTCGACCACCCTGGCCTGTCTTCGGTAGGCTTCGTCCGGCAGCCGGTCCGTGATGATTGCTCCCGCGTCCAGCGGCGCAAAGGTGACCGATGCCACCAGTCCGAACTTGCTGCTGTCCGCCAGGATGAACACGTCCTGGGACAGTTCGATAGCCTTGGTCTTGACCATGGATTCCTCGATGTCCGCCGTCGTCAGTCCGCTCTCCCGGTCGACCCCGTCGGTGCCGATGAAGCATTTGCTGAAATGGTACTTATGCAGACTGTCCACTGCCCCCGGTCCGATGACCGCTTCCGTCTTGGCCTTGAGCCTTCCCGACAGAAGGTAGACCTTGAATCCTCTCCGGGCCAGGCGGATGGCGTGGCGCGCCCCGTTGGTCACGAAGGTGGCTCCCTGGCAGCTGATGTGATCGATCATGCAGCCGGTGGTGGTTCCGGCATCGATGTAGACCAGGTCACCGTCCTCGATCAGAGATGCCGCCCGCATGGCGACTTCCGACTTCTCGTCCACCTGGATCCGGGCCTTCTCCTCGACGTTTCTCGAGACCGCGTTGACGCTTCTTCCCGCAAAGTCTGTGTCGTCCGTTTTGGGCACGGCTCCGCCGAAGACCTTCTTCAGCCGGCCCGCCTTATCCAGATCGCTGATGTCCCTGCGGATAGTCGACTCGCTGACGCCAAGCTCCCGCGAAAGATCCGACACCCGAACGGATGACTGTTTCTGCAGTTTATTCATGATGGTCTCGAATCGTTCGTACTGAAGCATTTTGCTCGATTTCCTCCTCTGACGACTCTACTTTAACATCAAATTCGGTCAATGTCAATCACTTTCGAGCATTTTAGTTTAGTTTTTGATCGTTTTCGGTCGTTTTTTGCGGAATTTGCTCTCCTGATGGGAGCCTGTCACCTGGATTTATCCGGAAGATTGGTGATGAGGACGGCGATGACCACCAGGGCCGCGCCGATGAGCATCCGGCCGGTCAGAAGATCGCCGACCAGAAGGTAACCGAAGATGCAGGCCAGGACCGGCTCCAGGGTATTGACCAGGGCGGCGTTGCCCGGGCCGATCAGCCGCACGCCGATCGCGTAGAAAACGATGGCCAGGAAGACGCAGACCACCGAAAGCAGGATCATCATACCGATCTGCTCCGGGGCCGTGGCGAACAGGGGCTTGCCGCTGGCAAGGCAGCGGACGAAATTGACTGCCGCCGCGGAAGACATGACATAGCCGGCGACAGCGAAACTGCTCTCCTGGCGGACACTGGGAGCGTCCAGCCCGAACAGGTAGACCACATAGCCGACCGCCGCCAGGAAGGCGAAGAATATACCGATCAGATTGCCGCCCATGTCCGGTGCCCACACGATCAGGACCAGGCCGCCAAAGGACAGGATCACCGCTGCGATCTTAGCCAGCCGCACCGGCTCCCTGCGGGTCACCATCTCGATGGTCACGATCATGGCCGGGAAGGTGAAGGAGACGATGGTCGCCAGAGACCCGGAGATATAATCAAAAGAAACATACAGGGTGGTCGACATGAAAATGTAACCGAAGCAGGTGACCGCCATGCCCAGGACAGCCCTCCGGCTGAACTTCACCCGGATATGGCGCACGAGCAGGAAGATCCACATGATGATGGCCGCGTAGAGGAACTTATTAAAGAGCAGGGTCTCCGTCTCCACTCCCATGCCGAAGGCGATGAACGAAAAAGAAGGGACCAGTCCGTAACAGATCGAGGTGATCGTTACTGACAGCGCCCCCAGCAGCTGTTTATTTCCTTTTACTCCGGCTCCGCCGTCCGCACCCATGTCAGAAAACTCTCCTTCCGTCAAATTCCTGTTGTTATCTTTTCTGATCCTGTTTACAATTATACCATATCAGTATGTCCCAGAAAAGATGCCCCTGCGGGCCGGGCTGATCCAATGAAAGACCGCTTTGCCGCTTTTCTAGTCAAAAACAACAGGCTCATCCTGATCATATTTATCCTTCTTGCCCTTGCCAGCAGCGCCCTGATCCCCTTCGTCAACATCAACAAGGACATGACCAAATATCTGCCCGCCGATTCCGATATGCGCCGCGGGCTTGATCTGATGGAAGCGGAATTCGGCAAAGAGGAGTCCAGCACTTTGATGGTCATGTTCGATGACCTGACTACAGATGCCCAAAGGCTGGCTGTCCGGGATGAAATGAAGTCCCTTCCCTCTGTGGATTCCGTCGACTACGAACTTCCCGGCAGCAAAAACGGCGATGACTACAACCGGGACCCCTACAGCCTTTTCGTCATCAACTCGGACGCGGGCCAGTATTCCGATGAGGCGACCACTCTCTGGAAGGAAGTGAACGACCGCTACGGAGAGGATCACCAGATCGCCCTGGGCGGGACCATCGACAGCGCCAATCACTCCGGCCTTCCCATCTGGATCGCTCTATGCGCCGTCGGCCTGGTCTTCCTGGTCCTCCTGATCATGGC
>CAMOZS010000039.1 GCA_946631075.1 uncultured Bacillota bacterium
AGGCCATGTACGATGCCGGAGTCAAGGAGATCTCCAAGAACGGCTACGACGACAAGGATGGATTCATCTGGCCCTCCTACGTTGAGGACATCATGGGTCCGGTACTGTTCGACTACGGCTACGGCCCCTTCCGCTGGGTCTGCCTGTCCGGCAAGCCGGAAGACCTCAGAGCCACCGACCAGGCGGCCATGGACGTCATCGACCCCAACCGCCGCGGTCAGGACAGAGACAACTGGATCTGGATCAGAGACGCGGAGAAGAACAAGCTGGTCGTCGGCACCCAGGCCCGTATCCTCTATCAGGATGCGGAGGGACGCCGCGACATCGCGCTGGCATTCAACAAGCTGGTCAGAGAGGGCAAGATCGGTCCGGTCATGATGGGAAGAGACCACCACGACGTATCCGGAACGGACTCCCCGTTCAGAGAGACCTCCAACATCAAGGACGGCTCCAACGTTATGGCAGATATGGCTGTCCAGTGCTTTGCAGGAAACGCGGCCAGAGGCATGAGCCTGTGCGCCCTGCATAACGGCGGCGGCGTCGGCATCGGCAAGGCCATCAACGGCGGATTCGGACTGCTCCTGGACGGCAGCGAGAGGGTCGACAAGATCCTGCACTCCGCAATGATGTGGGATGTCATGGGCGGCGTTGCCAGAAGAAACTGGGCAAGAAACGAAAACGCGGTCGAGACATCCGTCGCTTACAACGCCAACTACGAGGGCAAGGGCCACATCACCATTCCGTACGTCGCTGCGGATGATCTGGTCGACAGGATCGTAGACGAATACGTTAAATAATCTAAGAGAAGGGGGGATTCTTATGAGCAGAACCCTGATTCGAAATATAGGCTGCCTGCAGACACCGGTCGGCAGCTACAGCCACAAAGGCAGCAAACAAGGAATCAACGAGAAATATCAGAACGCGGCCATCGTCATTGAAGACGGGATCATCCGCGAGATCACATCGGGCGGCAAGGAGCCGGCCAGTGAGGATTTCGACCAGGTGATCGACGCGGAAGGCAAGCTGGTCACGCCGGGCCTGTTCGATGGGCACACCCATCTGATCTTCGGCGGCTACCGGCAGCACGAGATCGCCATGAAGCTGGCAGGAGCAGACTATCTGGACATCCTGAGAGCCGGCGGCGGCATCCTGGACACCGTCCGCAAGACGAGGGAAGCGTCCTTTGACGAACTTTACGCAAAGGCTGAGGCTTTCCTGGATGAGATGCTGGACTTCGGCATCACCTCCTGTGAAGCCAAATCCGGCTACGGGCTGGATCAGGAAAACGAACTGAAGATGCTTGAGGTCATCAATGCCCTCAGCGAGAAACACCTTATGGACGTGGTGCCCACCTTCATGGGGGCCCACGCCATTCCACCGGAATACGAAGGCAGAGGCGACGACTACATCGATATGATGTGCGAGGAGCTCATGCCGGAAGTCCGCAGGAGAGGACTGGCGGAGTTTGCCGATGTCTTCTGCGAAGACTCCGTATTCAACGCCCAGCAGAGCCGGAAGTATCTGGAGAAGGCAGCGGAGCTGGGCTTCGGCCTCAAGATCCACGCCGATGAGATCGAAGCCATCGGCGGATCCCAGCTGGCGGGAGAACTGGGCGCCGCGTCAGCGGAGCACCTGATCGCTATCGAAGAGGACGGGATGGACTCCATGGCAGAGGGCGGCACGACAGCCATGCTGCTGCCGGCCACATCCTTCTACCTGGGCAAGACCTTCGCTCCGGCCAAGAGAATGATCGAAAAAGGCATTCCGGTGGCCATCGCCAGTGACTTCAACCCGGGCTCCTGCCCGTCGCTGAACCTGCAGTTCGCCATCAACCTGGGCTGTCTGAAGTATCGGATGACTCCGGAAGAAGTTCTGACCGCGGTCACCATCAACCCGGCCTGCGGATGCGGCAGAGGAGATACGCTGGGAACACTGGAAGTAGGTAAACAGGCAGACCTGGTCATCTGGAACGCGCCGGACTTTGAGATGGTCTGCTACCGCTTCGGATCCAATCTGGCGCAGCACGTAATGAAGAAGGGAATCATGGTGAAATAATGAAACTGATCGAACTGAAACTGAATGAATATCTGGATATCCTGCTTTCCGACGCGCCGGCGCCGGGAGGCGGATCCGTCAGCGCTCTGGCAGGAGCTCAGGGCGCTGCGCTTCTGGCCATGGTCTGTGACCTGACCACATCCAAGGAAAAATACGCCGAGGACCACAGCCTTTGCGCTGAGATCAGAGAGAAGGCGGGAGCCCTCTACGAAGGCTTCGCCAAAGCGATCGATGACGATACCGCGGCCTTCAACCTGGTAGCGGCAGCCTTTAAGATGCCCAAGGGCACCGATGAGGAGAAGGCGGCCAGAAAGAAGGCCATCGCGGACGGCACCCTGGAGGCGACCAAAGTTCCCTTCCATGTCATGGAGATGGCGTCCGAAGGTCTGGCTCTGGCAGAGAAGCTGCAGGGGCATTACAACCGCAACTGCGACAGCGACTACGGGGTCGGCGTGCTGAATCTGATGACCTGCATGCGGGGCGCCTGGCTGAATGTGAAGATCAACCTGCCGGGAGTCAAGGACGAAGCCCTGGCGGCGGAATATGAGGCGGCAGGCAGGAAGATGCTGGCTGATGGAGAAGTTATTGCGAACAGGATCTATGGTGAAATCGAGGAGGCATTGTAATGGCTAAAATCATCGAAAGCGTACCGAACATAAGCGAAGGAAGAAACAAGGAAGTCATCGAGGCGTGTGTCGATCAGATCAGAAACACACCCGGATGCACACTGCTGAACTATTCATCCGATGAGGACCACAACCGGACCGTTATCACATACATGGGAAGCCTTGAGGGCTGTGAAGAGGCAAGCGTCAAGCTGGCTAAGAAGGCTGTAGAGCTGATCGACCTGACCAAGCACGAGGGCGCTCACCCGAGAATGGGCTGCGTCGATGTCATGCCCTTCATCCCGATCAAGGAATCGACTATGGAAGAATGCGACGAACTGGCTCACCGGGTCGGCAAGCGGATCGCGGAAGAGGCGGACCTGCCGGTCTTCCTGTATGAGAAGTCCGCGTCAGCTCCCCACAGACAGAACCTGGCCAAGATCCGTAAGGGCCAGTTCGAGGGAATGGCTGAGAAGGTCAAGGATGCTGACTGGATCCCCGATTTCGGCGGACAGAGGATCCATCCTACCGGCGGCTGCGTCGCTGTAGGAGCCAGACCTCCGCTCATCGCCTTCAACATCAATCTGGGAACATCGGATCTGGAGATCGCCACCAGGATCGGCAAGATCATCAGAGAGTCCAGCGGCGGTCTGAAGTGCGTCAAGGCCATGGGCGTCATGCTGGAAGACAGAAACATCGCCCAGGTATCCATCAACATGACCGACTTCACAGTGACACCGCTGTACAGAGTCACAGAGCTGGTCCGGGCGGAAGCTGCCAGATACGGCGTTCCGGTCATCGGAACAGAGATCATCGGCCTGGCGCCCATGCAGGCATTCTTCGATACAGCAGAGTACTATCTACAGATCGAGGACTTCCAGCCTGACGTACAGGTCATCGAGAACCATCTGCTCTAATCAGTGAAGTGATCATTTCGCCAATAGAATAACTGCTCACGCAGACATGTGGTGTTTGGTAAGGAGGTCGGCATGAAGCAGGACGAAATGAGCGGGAACCGGTCTCTCGCCGAGGAAGTGACAGACATTCTGAGAACCAGGATCCTCCACGGCGAATACACCATGGGGGAGAAACTGACCGAGAACAAGATCGCGGCTGAACTGAAAGTAAGCAGGACTCCCATCCGGGATGCCTTCCGGCAGCTGGAACAGGAACAGCTGGTCGAGTATATTCCCAACAAAGGCTGTTTCGCCCGGGGGTTCAGCAAAGAAGATATGATCGACATCTATGCGGTTCGCGAGGCGGTAGAAGAACTCGCGATCCGCAGGGTCATTCAGTATGCCAGCGATGATGCCATCCGGCAGCTGGAGAACCAGCTGGAGAGGATGCGCGTCTATACTCAGCAGAATATTTATGAGAAACTTCTGCAGGCCAATGAGGAATTCCATGTCATGATCTACCGTCTGACCGAAAGCAGATTCATCGTTCAGACCATGAAGACATATCAGGAGTATGTCCATCTGGCCCGCAGGGAGACCCTCAAAAAAGAAGAATACCTGTCCGAGATCTATCAGGAACACGAGGAGATCTACAAAGCTATCGCCGCGCGGGACGAAGCGGCCGCGGTTCAGGCTGCCAGGATCCATCTGAAGCACTCCAGTGAGAGGGCGATGGAGCGGTGGTCGGAGCGAGGGTGATTTAGTCCGCTAAAATCGTATACAAAAATACAATAATCGAATATTGAACAAATTGAGCCTTGGATTTCCAAGGCTTTTTTCTTGAATGGGATAGTATACAATGTTACGATGAATACATGGAAAGAGACTCAAACACAAAGACACAGGTCGTTTTGCAGGGCAATGAAGCCTGCGCCAAAGGGGCTGTATACGCGGGCTGCCGTTTCTTCGCAGGCTATCCGATCACTCCGTCAACGGAGATCATCGAGATGCTTTCCGGAGAAATGCAGAAGGCCGGAGGCGCCTTCATCCAGATGGAGGATGAGATCGGCTCCGCATGCGCGATCATAGGGGCCCGCTGGGGCGGAAGCAAGGCGATGACTGCCACCTCCGGTCCGGGATATACTCTGATGCAGGAGGCCATCGGCTTCGCGGCAGTGACCGAGACGCCGATCGTAATCGTCAACGTACAGAGAGGCGGTCCGTCGACCGGACAGCCCACCCTGTCCTCGCAGCAGGACATCTACCAGGCCCGCTACGGCAGCCACGGTGATTACGGTATCATCGTCCTGGCGCCGTCTTCCGTGCAGGAGATGTACGACTTCACCGTCAAGGCCTTTGACCTGGCGGAACAGTTCCGCGGTCCGGTGATCCTGCTGGCAGATGAGGTGGTCGGCCACATGCGGGAGAAGATCGAGATCTTCAGCGGAGACCGCCGGGTCAGCAGCCCGAAGAAGAAGTACGCCATCTCCCCGTCGACAGACTTTTTCAAGGGAGCCAACACCCTGGTCGAAGGGCAGCTCCACGATGAAATGGGACGGCGGATCGGTCACATGGCCGATAAGAGCGGAGCCTTCATCGAGAAGATCACCCGCAAGATCGAAGACAACGTGGATATGATCGCTGACGTCACGACCTACTGCATGGAGGACGCGGATGTGGCCATCGTCGCCTGGGGCTCGGTCGCCAGGCCATCCCTGAACGCGGTCAAGAAGGCCAGGGGCATCAAGGATGACCGGATCCTTCCCAAGTTCCGTGTGGTCAGAGACCTGGTCAAGCGGGGTGTCAGGGAGACCATGCACACCGACTACAGCCATCTGAAGGTCGGCCTGATCAAGATCAACACGGTCTGGCCCTTCCCGGAGGAACTCCTCCAGCAGGCGGCGGAGAACGTGGATACGGTCATCGTTCCCGAGATGAATATAGGCAAATACTGCAGAGAGATACAGCGGGCCCTGCCCGACAAGAAGGTCGTGCCCCTTCCCAAGTGCGGCGGAAACATCCATACGCCGAAGGAGCTTCTGGACAAGATCCTGGAGGAGGTGGGCGTCGATGAATAGACTCTACGAGAAATACATCAAGACAGAATCCCTGCCCACCCTGTTCTGCCCGGGATGCGGCAACGGCATCATCCAGTACGCGGCGATCGAAGCCTTCGAGCGTCTGGGTATCGCGGAGGACATTGCCTGCGTCAGCGGCATCGGATGCTCCTCCTGGATCCCCTGCTACTACAAGCTGGATGTCATGCACACCATGCACGGCAGAGCCATCGCCTTCGCGGAGGGACTGAAGCTGGCCCGGCCGGAAAAGAAGATCGTCGTCTTTACCGGAGACGGTGACTGTGTGGCCATCGGAGGCAACCACCTGGTCCACGCGGCAGCAAGGAACATCGACCTGACGGTCATCATGGTCAACAACTATATCTACGGCATGACCGGCGGACAGAAGTCTCCCACGACCCCCAAGGGGGCCAGGACCAAGACTTCTCCCTTTGGCTGCATCGACCAGCCCATCGACAGCTGCAAGCTGGTGACCTCCCTGGGGGCCAGCTACGTCGCCCGCTGGACCACGGCTCATCCGGTCCAGCTGGAGAAGGCCATCGCTGACGGGATCTCCCACAAGGGCTTTTCCTTCATCGAGGTCCTGTCCCAGTGTCCGGTACAGGCCGGCAAGAACGTCTACGGCGAGAAAGAGCCCTCCAAGATTATGGAAGGCTACAAGAAAGGAACCTATATCTACAAACCGCAGGCAGGAGCTCTGACCGGCGACATTCCGGCTCCTCAGGACGGGAAGATCCCCATCGGACTGCTCCACTATGATCCGGACGCGTCCGAGTATCTGCAGAGAGTGGAAGAGAGACTGAAAGCGGAGGGGGTCAGATAATGGCAGAGATCACGATCGATAAGGCATGCTGCAAAGGCTGCAACATCTGTCTCACGGCATGTCCTAAGAAGATATTCGTCAAGTCGAAGAAGCGTAATAATTACGGCACGGCCATGCCGGACGTGAAGGATCCGGAAAACTGTGTCGGCTGCAGAATGTGCGAGAGGCTCTGTCCCGACGGAGCGATCGACGTGAAAGGAGACCGGAATCAATGAGAATCAATGTAAGGTTTGCAGGCGCGGGAGGACAGGGAGTAATACTGGCATCAGTGCTCCTGGCCAAGGGCTACGGCCTGGGAGAGGATTACAACATCGCCCAGACCCAGAGCTACGGACCGGAAGCCAGAGGCGGAGCCTGCAAGGCCGAGGTCGTCGTGTCGGACGAAGAGATCGATTACATGAAAGTGGATACCGCTGATGTGTTCATCGCTCTCAATCAGGTCGGCTACGACAAGTACATCGATGAAGTGTCGAAGGAAGGTCTGGTCCTGATCAACAGCACCTTGGTCGAGTCCGATGATCCCAATCATTACCGGATCCCGGCAACGGAGATCGCCGAAGAGATGGGAAAGCCCTTTGTCGTCAACATCGTTATCCTGGGCGCCCTGACCCGGCTTCTTCCCAAGGTCCACGCTCCGGCCATCCAGGAGGAGATCAAGAAGAACTTCGCCGCCAGTATCGCGGGAATCAATCTGGATGCCTTCGAGACAGGATACCGGGAAATGTCCAGGCTGCTGGATGAGCGCAATGAGACCCAGCCGGCCATGAAGCTGGTCAAAAAGACAGCGTAACAGTGCCGGATCGCGGCCGGCGGCCGCAGATATGAGCCAAGATCCCATCCGGGGTGCCTGAGGAGTGACCCGGATGGTCCAACATACCTAACATTCCATAGTAAGCGCAGACCCTGCATGAACTTCATGCAGGGTCTGTGCGTTTTATAATTGAGTTGCTTTTATTTCCGATCTTAGTAGACGTATACCTTGGGCAGTCTCTGACCGAAGGCGCAGACGATCTCGTAGTTGATGGTGCCGGTCGCTTCGGCGATATCATCGGCCAGGATCTCGTGGATGCCGTCCTTGCCCATGATGGTGACTTCATCGCCCAGGCGGACGTAGGGAACATTGGTCACATCGACCATGCACTGGTCCATGCAGATGTTTCCTGCCAGAGGAGCCAGGACTCCGTTGACGATGACCTTGCCCTTCATGGAGTAGGGCCGCGGGAATCCGTCGGCGTAGCCCAGAGGAATGGTGGCGATCAGGCTTTCCTGTGTCGCTGTATATCTGCGTCCGTAGCTGACCGTGGTTCCGGCCGGGACCTTCTTCAGGTGGACGATGTTGGCCTTGACCGACATGGCCGGCTTCAGCTCCAGCTGCTTCTTGTCCACTTCATTGGAGGGATAGCATCCGTAGAGGATGATGCCCGGGCGGACCTGATCGAAATGAGCGGTCGGGATCTCCATGATCGCCGCGCTGTTGGCCAGGGTGCGGAAGGGGATCTTGATGTTCCGGTCGACCAGCTTCTTGTAGAAGGAGGTGAACCTGGATTCCTGCATGGTGGAATAGGTCTTGTCCGCAGCGTCCGCGGTGGCGAAATGAGAGAAGATGCCTTGGATGTGGAAGTTGGGCAGCTGGCTGATCTTGACCGCCTCCTCTACAGCGCCCGGGTCTTCAGGCTGATAGCCGATCCGGCCCATGCCTGTATCGCAGACGATGTATCCGTTCACCGTCTTGCCGGCCTTGGCGGCTGCGTCGGAGATGGCCTTGGCGTTGCTGTAGCTTCCGGTCACGCAGGTCAGGTTGTACTCAACGATAGTATCGACGTATGGATCCGGAGTCAGGCCGATCACGATGATCTCCTCGGTGACGAATCCGGCGTCCCGCAGGCGGATGGCCTCGGACAGGGTGGCGACACCGAAGGAGGTGATGCCGTTGGCGCGGAGGACGTCTGCTACTTTCACGCTGCCATGGCCGTAACCATCGGCTTTGATGATGCCGGTGATCTTGCGGTTAGGTCCGACCTTCTCGCGGATCTTGCGGATATTGAAATCCAGGTTGGTTACATTGATCTCAGCCCAGGCGGCTCTTAAAGCGTTTTTGTACATAATCGTTCTCTTTGCGCCGACGCGGTTCGGCACGCTCCTTTCTCTACTCACTATTTATTGTATTCTGTTTCCTGCAAAAGCAGGCCATACAGGGACAGTATAACACGAAAAAAAGACCGCCTCAAGTGAGGCAGTCCCGAAAATACACGATTCTACAGCTTTTGCTCAAAGTCAGCTGAGCTGCTCCATCTGGCCGTTCTCTCCACCGAGGGAATGCTTGACCCGGTCGGCTTCCTCCGCGGTCTTGGCGTCGTTCCAGTGATCCATGGTGCCCACCAGATATCCAGTGATCCGGCGGATGCGCTCGAAGGGGACATTGGTGAACTTGTAATTCAGGTCCGCGTACTCGCCGTCGATATTGACGTCCAGCGTCTCCAGCTTGCGGTTGTACTTCTTCTCCAGATATTCAACGTAGGCCTGCGCTTCCCTGGGGTCTGCGTTTCCTGTGATCGTTACTGACATAATAAACCTCCTACTGTATATTCGAATGAAATTGCTTCAAAATTTGTTCCGCTATGGGCAAGTATACATCAAAACCACTACATTTGGTAGGGAGTCGTACAAAAAAACACAAAAAGTACAATCTTGACAAAAATAGTCCAGATTAAAAGGCGCTGGAATTAACAGTTTACTCTGACTTTGGGTAAGGCTATAATTATAGTGGAGGAATAGCATTGGATCAACTCAGGAATCTGTTCAGAAAAGGCCTGTTCAGAGGCAGATATAAGGCGTTGAAGTATGCGGCGGCGATGGTTTTCATGGTCGCTGCTTGTGTTGCGACGCTGGGGACCCTGGCCTTCACCAGCATGGTCAGCACGGACCAGTATCAGGTGACCGGCCTTGAGGTGAAGCAGAACGGGACCGGACTGGACGTGAGCTGGGATGACGCGGACGCGGATGGTTACAATGTCTTCCTTCAGCGCAACGGGGAGAGGCCGAAGATCTATCAGACCGAAGAACCTCGCTGCAGGATCGAGCTGGATGTGCTGGACCCGGACTACCGGGTGACCGTAACGGCCGTGAACCGGACCGGCGGTCTGTCCGCCGCCAGATCGGACAATGTCGCGACCAATAAACTGGAGCAGACCGTCGAAACAGAAAAAGAGAAATACGTCGGGCTGGAAGATAAGACCAGGCCCCTGGAAGCGGAAGCCCACGGCAGGATCACCTATAAGTCCAGCGATCCGGCGATCGTGGACGTCTCCTCCCGCGGAGTCCTGTCATATAAGAAAGACGGGCGCGCGGAGGTGACCATCAAGGTGGCGGAGGGCGACCAGTACAAGGCTGCGGAGAAGACGGTCCCGGTCACAGTCTATCCGGACACTCTGGATACACCGCGGCTGACGGCCGCGGATACGACCGATACTGCCGTGACTCTGCGCTGGGATCCGGTCGAGTACGCGAAAGGGTATACTCTTCGCAGGTACGACCCGGCCAAGAAAAAGTACCGGGACCTGATGGAGTTCAAAGGGAACACGGTCTCCGTGGAGCTTCCCCGGGACCAAGCTAAATATAAGCTGAAAGCGACAGCCACTGTCGGAGAGGACCAGATCGAGAGCGAACCCTCGGAAACAGTGAAGGTCAAAGCCGCCGCGGCCGGCGCCGAAAGCTATGGAGGATCCCATGACCTGATGACACTGGACGGATCCAACCTGGAGGTGGTCGCCCATATCTCCGGCAGCGGAGGGGCAACGGTTCCCCAGTCCATGAGCCATGTGGGTAATAATTATGTCGTCAGCTACGTGAATCACGGGGGCAGCACCGGGGCTCTGGTGACCTACAGCAGTCAGGGGGAAAGGCTGGATGTCAGCGAGATGAGCGGCATGGGCCATGCCAACGGCAGTACCTACATTCCGGAAACAGGCCTGGTCTACACGGTCAAGACCCACCGGCAGATCCGTTCCGCCGAGTGTTCTGCCTATGATCCGGAGACAGGAAGCTGCGAGAAGGTCTTCCAGCTGCCCAGGGTCACCTCCGGGATAGCTTATGATGAGACCAACAACAAGATCCTGCTCTCCAAGGGCAACGAGATCTATGTGTGCGATGATGATTTCAATGTAGAGAAGTTCATCTGGAAGAAGATCCGCTACAACCACGCCCAGGACATCGGCGCCTATAACGGCGTCGCCATGGTCTGCACCTGGGTCTCGGGCAACACCAGTTATATCGACCTGTACAGGATCAGTGACGGAGCATATCTGGGAAGCTATAACGTTCCGATCGGCGAGATCGAGAGCTGCTTCGTCGATGATAAGCACCTGATCATACTCATGAACAACGGGACCGGCGGTCTGGGAGACTGTATCCTCAGGACTGCAGAGCCGATCGCTCTGCCGTAAAGTAAGAGCCCCGCGCCGGTCCCTGAAGAGGGTCGGCGCGGGGCTTCTTTACCCGGGGAGAATGGTTCAGGTCATTTCAGACTGCTTCTTACGCCTTTATTTCAGATAATCGTAAGCGAAGTTTTCCATGAGCTGGCGCTGCTCGCCCAGGGGATCGTTCTCCATTTTGGCAGAGCCGTCATCGCCGAAGATCATGGTAGCGCGGTCCTTATCGTCGTAAGTCGTCCACTCTGCGGCATCTGTAGAAGGATCGCCGTCGGTGGCGAAGCTGACCCAGGCGGAGCACATGGTGTCTGCCAGGCCCTCATCCATGGTGCCGGAGAAGCCGGCGCCGGTCAGGTTGTGGAAGACATAGGCGGTTTCAGATGCGTGACAGGCGCCCAGCCATTCTTCGGAATCGGATCTCTTCTCAAAGTAGTACATGTAGGTGTTGCCCCCAGCCTTTGCATGGTTCTGGGCGCAGACGATGGAGGGGATACGGAAGCCGGTCTCGTTGGCGATCTCCGTCTGCTGCCACCACAGATCCTTTTCTCCGGAGAGCTCCATGACCTTTTCCAGAGCCGCTTTTTCCTCGTCGTTGTCCGCGGCGGCCATAGCCTCATCGTACTTGACCTGAGCGATGGCTTCCTTGTAGGCTTCCAGGTTTTCGGCTACGGCGTCAGCGTCGCCCTGGCCGACTACGGCCTCCGGGCCCATCTCGTCGACCCAGTATCTCCACTCGTCCGCGTTGGTGCCGGTGATGAAGTCGACGTCCTTATTGACTCCGTCGGCGATGGCCTTATAGGGGTCTTCGGGGATCGGGCTTCCGTCGCCCCGCAGGGGGAAGTTATAGTAATCAGTT
>CAMOZS010000040.1 GCA_946631075.1 uncultured Bacillota bacterium
TAGAGCTAAAGGAAGGAAATAAGCTGCAATGGAGATCACAAAAGATACCAAACTGACAGACATCCTGAATGAGTACCCCTGGCTGGAGAAGGAACTGGTGGACAAGTTCCCGGCCTTCAGGGCCCTGCTCAATCCCATCGGCCGCCGCTTCGTCAGGAACGCGACCCTGGAGGAGCTTGCCGCAAAGGCAGGGAAGACCCCGGACCATCTGATCATGCGTCTGGAGGAAGTGATCGCGGAGCACGAGGCCGGGGCGGAGCACGGATCCGGGAGTCAGGAGGAATAAGATGAGCAGACCCATAGTCGCTTTGATGTACGATTTTGATAAGACACTTTCGCCCAGGAACATGCAGGACTACGGCTTCATGGAGGGGCTGGACGTCAGCTCTGACCAGTTCTGGGCGGAATGCACCCGGATGACGAAGGAGCACCGGATGGACAGCATCCTGGCCTACATGTACCAGATGCTGGACCAGGGCCAGTCCCAGTTTCTTCTGAAACGGGAGAATTTCCAAAGGCTGGGCAGCAGCGTCAAGCTCTTCCCCGGGGTCAGGACCTGGTTTTCCCGGATCAACGACTACTGCGGGAAATACGGTCTTGAATGCGAGCACTACATCATTTCCTCCGGCCTGAAGGAGATCATCGAAGGAACGGAGATCGCGGATGAATTCAGGGAGATCTACGCCGCGGAATTCATGTACGGGGAAAACGGCCTGGCCAGATGGCCTGCCATGGCGGTCAACTACACCAGCAAGACCCAGTTTTTGTACCGGATCAATAAAGGTGTGCTGGACGTGACGGAGCAGGCGGAGCTGAACCGGTTCGTGCCCGACGATGACCGGAGGATCCCTTTCCGCAACATGATCTATTTCGGCGACGGGGATACGGACGTGCCCTGCATGAAGCTGACCAGGGTTAACGGCGGCCATTCCATCGTGGTCTACCAGGACGACCGGGCGGTGGCCGAGCGGCTGATCGCCGAGAAGAGGGCAGACTTTGCATTAAAAGCCGATTACAGCAAGGGCCGGGCCCTGGAGAAGACGGTCATGGCCATCATCGACCAGATCGCGGCCACCGAGCGGCTGAAGGCGATGGAGGACCGGGCCCAGACCCAGGACCGGACCTGAAGGAGGAAGAACATGGATAAGAGTCAGATCGTGGAGATGCTCCGAAGCAAAGGGATCGAGTTCGAGATCTACGAGCACAGGCCGATCACATCGGTGGAGGAATCCAAGCAGCTGGGCCTGCCACATGAGGGGGCCGGCACCAAGAACTTCTTCCTGAGAGATAAGAAGAAGCGGAATTATTTCATCATCACCACCAAGGAGGACAAGCCGGTCGACCTGAAAGAGGTCCGGCAGATCCTGGGCACCACAGCTCTTTCCTTCGCCTCCGAAGAAGACATGGACCGGATGCTGGGGATCATCACCGGGGCGGTGGGACCCTTCGCGGTCTTAAATGATGAGGAGCATAAGGTGAAAGTCTATATCGACGGGGAATACCGGACCGGACTCATGGACGCCCACCCAAATGACAACGGAGCCACCATGTTCCTGAAAGCGGACGACGTGATCCGGCTCCTGCGGGAGGCCGGGGCCCAAGCGGACTACATCGAGCTATAACGGATCAGGCCGGGCCAGAGCGGAGCTCCTTGACAGGGGCCGGAAGACAAGATAGAATAACCCCGTGAGAAGTCAGAATCGAATGATTTGAGATTGCCACCCTTAGGGACGGCGATCTCTTTTTTTATCCGGATCAAGTTTCGGATCAAGGAGGAAACTATGGGAATCTACATGTATTGGCCGATCGCGCTGGCGGTCCTGTCCGAAGTGGCGTATCAGATCTCATCGAAGTCCACGCCCCAGGACCTGAACCCCTTTGCGTCCCTGACCATCACCTATCTGATCGGAGCGGCCGTATCGGCAGTCATCTTTTTCATCATGAGCAAAGGGGGAAACATCCTCCAGGAGTGGGGCCAGGCCAACTGGTCCATGTTCCTGCTGGGCATAGCCATCGTCGGCCTTGAAGCCGGGAGCATCTACATGTACCGGGTGGGCTGGAACGTGAACACCGGCTACATCGTCAAAGCCTGCTTCATCGCGGTCGCTTTGCTCCTGGTCGGCTACTTCCTCTACAAAGAGCAGGTGAGCGGGACCAAGATCGCCGGCATCGCCATCTGCATGCTGGGCCTCTTCCTGATCAACCGCTAGGGACCAGCGGAGGTCCGGACCGGCCAATTCCCTGTGGCGGCGCCGGGCCGCCTGTGGTAAACTAAAGCCATGACGAAGAAACTTTTATTTTTTGACATAGACGGGACCATATACAGGGAAGGTTACGGCGTGGGTCAGAATACGGCCCGGGCCCTGGAGCAGTGTGCCGCAAACGGCCACACTCTCATGATCTGCACCGGCCGGGGGGCATCATCCATACCCGATGAGGTGAACGAGCTGCCTTTTGATGGCGGCGTCTTCAGCTGCGGAACTTACGTTACCGCAGGGGGACAGGTCCTCTGCGACGAGGCCGTTATGGGGACCCACTGCAGGGAGGTCATGGACATCCTCTACGACAACCAGTGTCCCTTCTTTGTCAACAATTCCGACTACATCTATTACGATCCCGGCTATACGCCGCTGGGATTCGATCATATCATCCAGAGGATGAAATACGCCTACCACGGCCGGCTCCAGCCTTTGCGGGAGCTTCCGGGAAGGATCTCCAAGCTCACCGCCTACCCCAGGGACAAGGGCAGGATCCCCCAGATCCGGGAGGGACTTTCCCGCTGGTTCGACTGTATCGTCCACGCCGAATACGACTACATCGAGCTGGTCCTGAAGGGCTGCAGCAAGGGAACGGGCGTTGACATGGTGCTGCAAAAGCTGGGGACAGCCAGGGAGGATTCCTACGGCTTCGGCGACAGCAAGAATGACATCCCCATGCTGGACGCCGTGGGCTGCGGCGTCATCATGAGCGAAGCGCCGGAGGAAATCAAAGGCAGATACTTCCGGGCCGGATCGATACACGCGGACGGCATCCCCGATGCCCTGCGCCGGCTTGGTCTGATCTAGACAAGACAGGAAACTGAATAAAAAAAGCGAGGTAACAAGTATGACAGAATGGAGAAAAATGGTAAGAGCCAAGCAGGCCATCTCTGAGGAAGAATGCATCAGCATCCTGAAGACCCAGCTGAGGGGGGTCCTGTCGGTCCTGGGCGAGCACGACTATCCCTACGGCGTGCCCATCGACCACTGGTACAATGAAGAGAACGGCAAGATCTACTTCCACGGATCCAAGGTCGGTCATAAGATCGACGCCATGAAGAAGCACGACAAGGTCTCTTTCTGCGTCTATGACGAAGGCTACAAGGAAGAGGGAGACTGGGCTCTGAACATCAAGAGCGTGGTGATCTTCGGCCGGGTCCGCTTCGTGGAGGACAAGGACGAAGCCATGGACATCTGCCGCAAGCTTTGCTATAAATTCACCGACGATGAGGAATACATCGAGCATGAGATCAAATACTCCGGTCCGGGCACCCTGGTCATCGAGATGTCCATCGACCATATGACCGGCAAGCTGGTCAATGAAGCCTGACCGGACAGAAGTCAGCGAAGAGGTGTGTTGAGAGAGTGAAAAAAGTCATAGTCATCGTAATACTGGCGCTGATGGCGCTGGCCGGATGGTCTGTCTGGGACAATCTCCACGACTCGCCGCCCCGGGAGGAGCCGGCAAGGCAGGGGATCGATCTGGACCAGATACCGGAATACAGCGGGGAGCCGTCGGTCGAAGTCAACGGAGGCGAGCCGGAGTTCAGCCAGTCGGAGATCGACAGCGCAAAGGCTGGAGCATCCGGGGATGAAGAAGAGGGCGCCTTCGATCAGAAGCTGTCCGGACTGGATCCGCAGGGAAGGTGCGGCCCGGCTTTTGCGTGCCTTGACCGGGAGCACATGCCGGAAGGAGAGCGGGGGAGCATCGGAATGATCAAGCCCTCGGGCTGGAAGACGGTGAGGTATGACTTCATCGATAATGGCGGCTATCTCTACAACCGCTGTCATCTGATCGGCTGGCAGCTGACCGGGGTCAATGACGATGAGCGGAATCTGATCACCGGCACCCGCTATATGAATACAGAAGGGATGCTGCCCTATGAGAACCGGGTGGCTGACTGCCTGCGGAGCACGGATGAACATGTCCTCTACCGGGTGACTCCCGTATTTGACGGGGATGACCTTCTGGCCAAAGGAGTCCAGATGGAGGCCCTGTCCGTGGAGGACCAGGGGGCTTCAGTCTCTTTCAACGTCTTCTGTTACAACGTCCAGCCGGGGGTAGAGATCGATTACAGCGACGGAAGCAATCATCTGGCTGAAGGGGCTGTCCGCAGCATGCCTCAGGAGGAGGCGGAGGCCGGGGAAACAGAGGCCCGGGAGACAGAGACTCAGCAGGCGGAAGCCGAAGACAGCCGCCAGGATGAGGCGGCCGGGGAAAGGAACGGCGGCAGTGAGGAACTGGACTATGTCCTGAACACCAATACCCACCGCTTCCATTATCCGGACTGCAAGAGTGTATCCGATATGAAGGATAAAAATAAGGAGGAATTCCACGGCAGCCGGGATGAGCTGATCAGCATGGGCTACCAGCCCTGCGGGAATTGCCGGCCCTGAGGGAAGGACGCAGACGGCCGTCAGAGGAAAGCTCGTGCTTTGATGGATCCAGTGAAGCAGCATATACGAAAAGGCATCGGAAGATCATCGGAAGATGCTTTTTTCTTTGTTTACGCAGTTTTTGCGGAAAAAGCCGGGATCATCCCTCATGAGCAGCGATGTATCCGGCGGATGAAAAGAGCTACCATATACTCACAAAGGCGAATGCCTTTGGAGGGGTTTGCATATAGATAATACTGAGAAAGGAGAAAAAGGCCTATGGAAATGACAGAAAAGAAAAAAACGATCATCATCATTACGATCCTTGCCGCAGTCGCGCTGGCCTCGATCTTCCTGGTATCCGGACCTGCCTCATCGACGGACAGCTTTTCCGGGACCTACAGCGCCCTGGACGCCAAGCGGACGACAGTAACAGAGCTGATGGGGGTGACAGCAGCGTCATCCACAGCGATCTCTCTTCTGCCGGGGGACGCCGGCACGCCGATCGCTGATCAGCTGGCTGATCTGTCCGGTTACTTCCTCTTCATCCTGGCAGCCATCTGTCTGGAGAAGTGGATGGTGACCATCTCGGGGCTCATGGCCTTCCGATTCATCATTCCGATAAGCTGCGGCATCCTGATCGCGGCCAGGCTTTGGAAGAACGAGTCCTGGAAGGTGATCGGGATCAAGCTGGTGTGTTTCGCCCTGATGCTTTTCGCCATCGTTCCGGCCAGCGTCGTGGTGACCGAGAAGATCGATGAAAGCTACCAGGCGTCCATCCAGCAGACCATCGAGGACACCCGCAATGACAACAAGCAGATCCAGGATACGGTCGGAGAGGAGAAAGACCAGGGAGTGATCGAAAAGCTCTTCGACAAGGTCAAGGGCGGTGTGGCCGGCCAGCTGGAGAAATTCGAAAACACGCTGAACAAGATCACCGAATCCATCGCTGTGCTGATCGTCACCTCCTGCGCCATCCCCATCGCGGTCATCATTTTCTTCCTGTGGCTGGTGAAGCTGCTGACCGGCGTCAGTGTACAGATTCCCTACGGCAAGCTGAAAAAACCGGGAAAGCCGGGCATGTAGGATGGGGTCAAAGTCTACAAAAACAGGACGATATGTGGTAATCTTATGGGAGAAAAAATAAAAACCCGGGAGGTGGAGCGGATGTCAGAAAAAGAGCGGATCGTCACGATCGATGAGAAGATTTACAAGAACAAGGAGCATATCCTGCGTTTTCTCGCGGATGAACTGGGATTCCCGGCTTATTTCGGGATGAACTACGATGCCTTGAGCGACTGTTTAGGCGACATCTGCTCGCCGACGACCCTCCGTTTCATCCAGGATGAGGAGGGAGTCCGGTCCGAATGCGTGCAGATGACGCTGCAGATCGCCGGCAACGTGGCCGAATGGAATCCGGACCTGAATGTAGAGATCGTGTTCCGGACCGAGCAGACCGGGTCTCAGACCGAAGAGACCGAGCCTTTGCCGGTGGATTCTGAGCCACTGTCCGCTGAGCAGGCCCTGCAAAGGCTGGAGGAAGGCAACCGCAACTACCTGCGGTCCGAGATCGGCCTTGGGGACATCTCCATGGACCTGCGCCGGGAAACGGCGGAGCAGGGACAGAAGCCCTACGCCATCATCATCACCTGCTCCGACTCGAGGGTCATCCCTGAGTATATCTTTTCCGCGGGGATCGGCGAGCTCTTCGTGATCCGGGTGGCGGGAAACGTGCTGGACAATCACCAGCTGGGGAGCATCGAATACGCCGCGGAGCATCTGGGGACCAAGCTGGTCGTCATGCTGGGCCACACCCGGTGCGGAGCGGTCAGCTCGGCCATCGCCGGCCACAGCGGCGGCTTCATCGACTATATCCTCAAGGACATCAACGAAGCCATCGGCGGCGAGAAGGACGATTACCGGGCCAGCTGCCTGAACATCCGCCATGGGGTGGACCAGATCCGAAGGGAGCTGATGATCCATCCCATTAAGGACAGCAGGCAGATCAAGGTCGTCGGAGCCATCTACCATGTGGAGGACGGGTCCGTGGAATTCCTGAAGGAAGACTGAGCGGGAGTCCCGGTGGATGACGCCGGCCGGACTGAATCATAAGGAGGGACCGATATGCCTCTGCATATCATTCGAAACGACATATCCAAAGTAAAGGCGGACGCCATCGTCAACACGGCCAATCCCATGGTGGCGGTCGGGGCGGGCGTAGACCAGACCATCTACGAGGCCGCGGGATGGGATCAACTGCTGGCGGAGCGGGAAAAGATCGGGCCCATGGAGCCCGGCCAGGCTGCGGCGACTCCAGCCTTTGCGCTGGACGCCAGGTACATCATCCATACGGTAGGCCCCCTCTGGCGGGGAGGGGACTTCGGCGAGCGTCAGGCTGTGGCCTCCTGCTACCGGAAGTCTCTTGAGATCGCCAGCCAGCTTGGCTGCGAATCCATCGCCTTTCCCCTGATCTCCACGGGGACCTACGGATTCCCCAAGGACGAGGCCCTGCGGATCGCCATCGATGAGATCAGCGGTTTTCTGTTCAGCCATGACATGACCGTCTACATGGTGGTCTACGACCGGGAGGCTTTCGTCATCTCGAGCAAGGCCTTCTCGGACATCCGGACCTACATCGAGGAAAAGGACGTGAAGCCGCGGGCGGCCAGAGGCAGCCGCCGGGCGGCGGAGTATTACGGGAGCTATGATGTTTCCAACACATCGGTTCTGGTAAGAAAAGGACGCGAGGAGAGGAGGCGGAGGCGCAGGAAGGCGGAGGAGCCCTCTGACCAGGTCATGATGAGCCCGCTTCCGGAAGCCAGCGCCGATGATCTGGACCAGCTGCTGGACCGGGATACCGACACCTTCCAGCAGATGCTCTTCCGGCTGATCGACCGCAAGGGGATGACCGACCCGGAGGTCTACAAAAAAGCCAACATCGACCGGAAACTCTTTTCCAAGATCCGCGGCAACGCCCAGTACGTGCCATCGAAGAAGACGGTCCTGGCCCTGGCTGTGGCCCTGGAGCTGAACATGGACGAGACCATAGACCTTCTGCAAAGGGCTGGTCTTGCCCTGTCGCCATCCAGCCGGTTCGATCTCATCGTCGGCTACTGCATCAATCATAAGATCTACAATATATTTGAGATCAACACGTATTTGTTTGAGTATGACCAGCCTTTGCTCGTCGGCTGACCGGTAAGCAGGCCGGAGCAGGAAAATGAGCCGGAGAAAATGTCGCCTCCCGTGCGACCATCTCCGGTTTTTTATTTGCTATCCTGTCACCGTAAGATAAAGATAATAAAAAACGGAGGGCAGAGATATGACAGAGGATATCAAGAGAAACGAAAACAAGAGAAACGAGAGCAAGGGAAACGGGATCATGGAAGTGGTCTTCATCCTGGACCGGAGTGGGTCCATGAGCGGGATGGAGGAGGACACGATCGGCGGCTTCAACTCCATGCTGGACAAGCAGCGGAAGGAGTCGGACAACGTGATCTGGTCGACGGTCCTCTTCGACCATGAGCATGAGGTGGTCCATAACCGGGTGCCGATCGATAAGGTGTCCCCACTGACCGGAAGAGAGTACTATGTCCGGGGGAGCACGGCTCTTCTGGACGCCATCGGCCGGGCCATCAACCACATCGCCATGTGCCACCGCTACGCCAGGGAGGGGGATGTCCCCGAGAAGACCCTGTTCGTCATAACCACCGACGGGATGGAGAATTCCAGCAGGGAGTATATGTACGATGATATCCGCAGGATGATCGAGAAGGAGAAGGAGCAGTACGGATGGGAGTTCCTCTTCCTGGGAGCCAACATCGACGCGGTCAGCGTGGCAGGACGGATCGGGATCTCCGCTGAACGCTCAGCGACCTTCATCAACGATTCCGAGGGTATCCGGAGGAATTACGAGGCCTTCGGCACTGCCATGGCCTGCATGTCGAGAATGGAGAGTATCGATGAGTCCATCCTGACGGAGGTCAGAGAGGATTACCGCCGCCGGACCAGCGGGGATTCCGGCAGAAGAGGGCGGAAGAGACGGACCAGATAAGGACGTGGTCTGAAATAAGCAGCAGGAGCCAGGCTGATGAAAAAAGACCCGGTGGGGGATCTTAAAGATCGTTTCACCGGGTCTCTTCAGCTTTTTTATAGGCGGCTTCGTATAGCTTGCGGGAGATCTCCCCGCGGTCGATCTTGCGCTCGACACAGAGCTGCAGGGCTTCGATCATGATGGAGAGCCGCTCCAGGGTGTACTGGGCTTTGGCCAGGTTTTCCACCTCGGAGTCATCGATCTGATCATCCGCCGTGATCCTGACCAGGATCTTGCCGATGTCGTCCATTTCATAGATGGAAGCCATCAGCTGCAGGACTATGCCGGGCAGCTCCGAGTCGGGGACCCGGGGGACGTAGCGCCGGCCGATCTCGCAGTCCCGGCTGCAGTAGTAATTGCAGAGCTCGGGAGCCTGGTAGACGTCGGACATGATCAGGACGTCCTGGGGATTGGGCATCTGTTTTTCGTTCTCGATCCGCTCCAGTTTATCGTCGGAGATCCCCAGCTTTTCCGCGGCAGATTCCCGGGACCAGCCCAGAGCCTTCCGTTTCGCCAGATAAAGATTTGTGGATCCCTTCGCTTCAGCCATCGTGCACCTCATTTCTAACATCGTGTATCGTTTGACATCTGTAACGATTATATCATATACTCAACAAAAGAGTAACTGTCAGCCCGACATCGGGACCGGACAAGAGCGGATCTCTGAAAAGGAGGAGAACTATGGATAATAAGAAGAAAGGCGTAACCATCATCACCACGGTACTGGCGATCGTATTCGGCATTCTGCTGGGCCTGGCCAAGGCGGAAGACAAGAATTATTCCTATAAAGCGTAGCGTAAGGAGACAGAATGAGAGCGATTCAGGTCCAGGGCAAGGATATTCAGGACATCATCACAGGTTTACGTAAGACGGATTATCGTATCTGGGAGCCCCAGAACAAAAAAGGCCGGATCCTGATCTGTACGGCGGCCAAGAAATACAAGGGCTATCCCTGCGGCTACGCCCTCTGCACGGCCGAGATCGGCAAGGTCACCTGCTATCCGGGGGATGCCGTCGACGGGGGCGATCTGTTCGGCTGGGAGCTGAAACGGATCCATCTGATCGAGCCCTTTCCCTTGAAGGTCCGGGCAAGGCAGGGATTTTTCGAGGTCGATGACGAGCTGATCTGGGAATGCAAGGGCATGGCCCTGCAGGACTGGTTCCAGACCTATTACGATCCGATCAGGAAGTGGTAAGTAAGGCTCGCCCGAAGCGGCGAGCAGCCAAGTCAGCCCGGAGGGAGAGGCTCGCCCGGCCGGGGTTTTTGCACAAAAACCGGCTTTCCGGGCTGCAATGTACAAAGATTTTTAAGAGATTTGTACATATTTCCGGAAGTTCGGGCCTTTTGTACAAAAAAATCCCTTGAAATGGGCTCATCCGGTGGTATAATGCGGATAAAAAGGTAATAAAAGGAAATATATAGCAAAACATGGAATTTGTTTTGTACAAAGGCTGGCCGGATCCGGAAAAAGATACAAAATCTTCGCCAGCTTTTGTACAAAAGGGCCGAGAATTGAAGAAAAGATACAAAAAACCAGACGCGCAGGAATAAAATGGAAAACGCACAGGACAAAAAACTGATCATCGCGGAGAAGCCGTCTCTGGGACGGGCCATCATGGCCTCGCTTCCGGAGAAATTCGACAAACATGAGGAATACTACAGCTCGGACCACTATTACGTGGTGCCCCTCCACGGGCATATCCTGGAGCTGAAGGACTTTGAGGACTACAAGGTCAACGAAGGCAAGGCCATGTGGAACGTGAAGAACCTGCCTTTTTTCCCGGACCAGTACGAATACCGCATCTCCAAGGGCAATCAGAAAATCTACAACTGCATCAGGAAGCTCCTGAAGGAGCCGGAAGTCACGGAGGTCATCCACTGCGGAGACGCCGACCGGGAAGGGCAGATCATCGTCGACCTGGTCCTAGAGAAGATCGGCAACACCAAGCCGGTCAGCCGGCCCTTCATCAAATCCACCACCAAGGCCGGTCTGCAGCAGGCCTTTGCCGAGCGCCGGCCAAACGAAGAGTACGCCAACATCAACGCCGAGGGCAAGACCCGCGAGTACGTTGATTTTGACTTTGGCAAAAACCTGTCCCGCTTCGCCAGCCGCAAGGCCGGGGTCAGAAGCGGTCTTAACGTGGGCCGGGTCATCGGGGCCATCGTCACAGCCATCTACGACCGGGATGTGGAGATCGAGAACTTCGTCCCCCGGGACTTTTTCAAGGTCGAGTCGGACCTGGAGATCAAGCTGACCTCCAAGCAGGAGTTCAATGTGGACCCCGCAAAGGCTGGAGAGGCCGATGAGGCCAAAGACCGGATACGGGAAGCCAAAGCCAGGGCCCAGGCCTGGGCCGACCGGCTGAATGACGCCGACGCCGTCGTGACCGACGTCAAGAAGACCAGGCAGACCAAGAAGGCGCCCAAACTTTTCTCCCAGACCGACCTGCAGGGGGCGGCCAACAAGCGGCACGGCTTTTCCCCCAAGCGGACCCTCAAGGCGGCCCAGTCTTTGTATGAAAAAGGCCTGATCACCTATCCCAGGACCAACACCAACTTCATGGCCAGCGGAGACCGGGCCATGGTGGGCGGGATCCTGGCCAGGATGGGCGATGAGTTTGAGATGAAGCCGGTCTTCGACGACAGCAAGGTCGACGGCCACTCGGCCATCACCCCTACAGGGGAAGCCGGAAGCGCGGAGAAATACAAGAAGCTTTCCGCCGACGAGCAGAAGATCTACATGATGGTCCTGAACCGGTTCAAGGCCGTCTTCTGCAA
>CAMOZS010000041.1 GCA_946631075.1 uncultured Bacillota bacterium
GCCAGCTTGTACATGTTCGGGATCATCAGCAGCAGTCCCTGGGACGCTGTGAATGTGGTGGTCAGAGCGCCTGCTGTGACGGAACCGTGAACTGCGCCTGCTGCGCCGCCTTCGGATTCCATCTCAACGACCTTGACTTCTTCACCGAAAATATTCTTACGATTGACACTTGCCCAGTCATCTACGTTCTCAGCCATGACGGATGACGGAGTGATCGGATAGATCGCTGCAACTTCGGAATATGCGTAGGCAACGTGTGCAGCGGCTGTGTTGCCGTCCATAGTCTTTCTGATTCTCATCGTTACCACTTCCTTTCATCCTGCTGACTGTCGATTTTGATAGCTTCCATCTGGAGGTAATTGTATTCCGGTACCTCGCGCTCGGAGATGAGTTTCCTGGAGCATACGTATGTACATACGCCGCAGTTCACGCACTTCTCGTGGTCGATGAACGGGCTTCCGTCGATCATGGTGATCGCACCGCTCGGGCAGTTGTCCGCGCAGTCTCCGCAGCCGATGCAGCCTACGCCGCAGACCTCGAGTCTCCGCTCCGGATCCGCCTTGGATGTGCAGGCGGTCTGCTTGACGCCCTTGTAGGGAACCATGATGATCTTGTCCCTCGGGCAGGCTCTCATGCAGTCTCCGCAGCCGACGCACTTGTCAGGATCTACCTGAGCCACGCCCAGCTCGTTGGAGATGGCGTCATATCTGCATGCCTTCACGCAGTCGCCCAGTCCGGCGCAGCTGTATGCGCAGATATCGTTTCCGTCCAGGTCGACCCCTGCGACGTCAGCGCAGGTCTCGATACCCATCTTCTTCAGCTTGCGGCTTCCCAGAGCGCCGCCCACGCATCTGACGAGAGCGACTTCTTCCTTGGCCTTGGTCAGATCATGCAGGGTGTCCACGATGATCTTCTTGCGGCACTTGACGGTGCAGGTGATGCAGCCTTCGCACTTGCTGTAGTCGATCTTGGCGTATCTTCCGGCAACGTTGTGACCCATGACCATGGTGATGGCGTCCTTGGGGCAGGACATCGCGCAGTCACCGCAGCCGATGCAGCCATAGTTACAGGTAGCCAGCGTTTCCTTCTCATCCGCCTTGGAAGAGCAGGGAATAAAGTTGGTGGCATCTCTGGGGATCATCTCGATGATGTTCTGGATACATCCGGACAGACATGCCTCACAGCCGGAGCACTTGTCTCTGTCGATGACGAGACGTCCGCCTTCCAGCTTCATCGCGTCAAACTTGCAGCGGTCGATGCAGGAGCCTACGCCCAGGCAGCCGTACTTGCATTCGCCTTCCTGTACGCCCTTTTCCTTGGCTTCATCGCAGCTCTTGCAGACGACGAAACGTTCCTGCGCAGCAGCAACGCCGGCACATCTGACAAAGGCGACCTTGTCCTCGACTTCGACCGGCTCAACGCCCATGATCTCGGCAATCGCAGCAACCGCGCCGCTGTTACACGCGGGACACAGAGCAACGGAACCGCCCTCGGCGATCGCTTCCGCGCACGCCTGACAGGTAGGATATCCGCATCCTCCGAATCCGCCGCAATCAACGCCCGGCAGCAGAGCCAGGATCTGTTTCGCTGATTCCTGAATTCTTGTCATTCTTTTACCTCCATTAAGTAGCAACTAATAATTTGTCCTTTATTGATACAGTATTTTGTATACATGGTTGTCTTTATTTTAACACTATGTTGCTTTGCGTCAACCATTTCAGGCATAAAAATCATGTTCTTTTTTCCGTCCAAGTTAAGTACCTTTAACCCACGATTTTCAATGTTTTCAGACGATTTCAGCAAAAGAAAAAGCCCTTCGGATCCGAAGAGCTTGTTAAATTATTATCAATATGGACCGGCCAGCCTTTGCGCCCTACTCCTGCAGGAGGTCGTCCTCGATCATCCGCTTGACCATATCGGCCCCGCCCATGAGCCAGAGGATGTCGTCTCTGGCGATGATGGTCTCTATGTCCGGATTGATGATGGGCAGGTTGCCCCGCTCGATCCCGATGATGGTCGCCCCGTATTCCGGCCGGATCCCGCAGTTCTTGATGGACTTTCTGGCATAGGGAGAATCCGGGCCGATCCGCAGGGGCAGGCAGTTCAGCTGCCTCTCTTCGGGGATCCCGTAGAAGGCCTGGCCCCGGATGTATTCCTTCAGGCGGATATCCTTTCTTTCGGTGTATTCGATGCAGTGGTCTTCCTCCAGCAGCATGGTGCAGGCATCGATCTCGTCCCTGGTCCCCATCATGTGCAGGATGTCCCCCTTGCGGACCTCATCGTCCTTTTTCGGCATGTTGGCCGATATGCCGTCCCGGATGATCCGTATGATCGTGACCCGGAAGGCCGGATCGCTGGCAAAGTCGAAGATGGTCTTTCTCTCATCGGTATCGACGACCCGGAACTCGGCGATGAAGAGGGATTCGTTCAGCCAGTGGACGTCTCCTTTCAGCCCCCGCTCCTTCTTCTGCTTTTCCAGGATATGCTCGGAGAAATTAGCGACGAACCGCATCTGCATATTGATGGTCACGCCGGAGAGCCAGTCGGACCGGATGATGAGCAGGACCGGAACGAAAGCGATCAGCACGAGAAGCGGGAACGGGATCCGGAAGAGCTGCCGCAGCACGAGGGCGACGAAACAGCCGGCGATCAGGACCCGGATCGCTCTCAGGGTGATCAGGGGAAGGTGGTTGGCCCTGTGCTTGGTCCACAGCTTCACGTACAGGCCGCTGTCCACGCCGAACATGAAATTGATAAAGGGGATCATGAAGAGGATGATGACCGCCGCCGTGGCCGCGCTCCCGGCAAGATGGGAATCGAAATAATCGGCCAGGACCGGTTCCAGCATCCTGGTCCCGGTAAAGTAAATGATAAACATGAAAACGGAACAGATCCCTGTCCGCAGGGCCAGCTTGGTCGTAAAAGCGTACCAGTCCTTATCCATGGAGAACCGGTTCTGCTCCGAGGATGTGTTCCTCTTCAGGAAGAGCCTCAGTTTTTTTGGCAGTTTCCTGTTATAGAATGCGTACTCCTTCTCCGAGACCTTGATGAAGACCGGGGTCACAAAGGCTGTGATCACGGAGACGCATACGATGATCGGGTAGAGCTGATCGCTGATCACTCCCAGATTCATGCCCAGGGTGGCGACGATAAAGGAAAACTCGCCGATCTGGACCATGCTGGATCCGCCCCGGACGGCCGTATACAGGGTCTGTCCTGACAGAAGGATGCCGATGGTGGCGAAGAGCTTCTGTCCCAGAATGGTGACCAGGCTCAGGATCAGGATCGGTACTATGTATCTGACCAGCAGCTCCGGCTGGATCAGCATGCCGACGGTCACGAAGAAGATAGCCCCGAACAGGTCCCGGATGGGCTTGACCAGCCGCTCGATGGTCTCCCCCTTCACCGTCCCCGCCAGGATGGATCCGGCCAAGAATGCTCCCAGGGCCGACGAAAACCCGATCATGTTGGCGATGACGACCATCAGAAGGCAGATGGCAAGAGACAGGACCACCAGAAGCTCATCGTTGAGCAGCCTGGATACCCGCTTCAGGATCGAGGGGATGATATAGATGCCGATCAGAAGCCAGATGACCAGGTAGGCGATCAGGATGCCGATCTTCTCCATCAGCTGGACCCCCGACACATTCTGACTGACGGAGATGGTGGACAGGATCACCAGCATGAAGATCCCCGCGATGTCTTCGATCACCAGGGCGCCCAGCACCATCTGGGCGAAGCCCTCCTCCTTGAGCCCGTACTCCTCGTAGGCCTTCATGATGATCATGGTCGACGACATGGACAGCATGCCTCCCAGGAAGATGCAGTCCATCTTGGCCCAGCCCATAAGGTGGCCGACGCCGGTCCCGATCAGCAGCATGGCCGCCATCACCGTTATGGCGATGGTAAAAGCGCTGCCCCCCACCGTAGCGATCTTGCGGAAGCTGAATTCCAGCCCCAGTCCGAACATCAGAAAGATGACCCCGATCTCGCCCCAGACTTCGATATCCGTCTGTTCTACGATCGTAGGCAGGTAGACGAAATTCGGGCTGATCAAAAATCCCGCGATAATATAGCCCAGCACGACAGGCTGTTTCAGCTTGCGGAAGATCAGCGTCACGATGCTCGCGACGATCAGTATCAGCGCCAGGTCGGCGATCAGACTCTCAAGGTGCATCCTTCACGGCCTTTCATCAACGAAAAGTTTCGGAAAACGCCGTTCTTGTCCGCGTTTCCCTATGATTTATTGTAGCACAATTCGGCCATGCGATGGATGTCTTTTGCGAATCTGCCTTCTGTTATAAGGGCCGTCCCGCTTTTGCGGGCGGATGAGATCCGGACAGTCCCGACCTCTCCTCCGTCTTCTCTTCCATCCTCTCTTCCTTCCTCCCCGCTCCACCGGTTCCTGACCCGGATGATCCTGTCGCTGCAGTCCCTTTCGGTCCCGTATTTCAAAAAGGCCCGGTACCGCTTCTCCCTCTCCGGCTCCTCCGCGGAGGATACCAGAAAGATCCGGTCCGCCGAGGCCAGCGCTTCCCTGGCCGCTTCTCCCGCGGCCGTCCCCGCGTCGATCAGGATACAGTCAAAGCGTCCGCTGCTCATCAGGGCGGCAAGAAGCCGTCCCATCTCCTCCCCCGTGGCCAGGCTGAGAGGATTCCCCCCGTCCGATGGAGCGAAGGCTTCGGCCCCGGCTTCGCTCCTCACCAGATATCCTTCCAGGAAAGGGACTCCCTTGCTCCCGTCCGCCTCCAGGTGATACAGGAATTCCCCGGCCCCCCGCATCCCGGCAGGCACTTCCATATAAGCCGCCGTCGATTCGATCCCCTCAAGGCTCAGGTACAGGACCCGTCTTCGCCAGCTTCGGATCAGCTCCTGTCCCAGACTCATGCAAAGGCTGGTGCAGCCGGCTCCCCCCTGCCAGCTTGCCAGAACGAAAACATGGACTCCGGAAGGCCTTGCCCGGGGAGGGCGCCTGCCGGTCAGCTCCTCATAAAAGCGGAAGATCTCACCGACCATGGGGCCGGCCGGGCTGTATTTATAAAGGACCCGCCTGCCTTTGCTCCCGCCGGCCTCGGACATGTGCTCGCTAAGCCTTACGATCCTGCCGCCTGCCAGCTGCTCGACCCCCTCCTGGTCCCAGAGGATCAGATCGTATTCCCCGGCAAACAGATCTCCCGCCTCCCGCCAGCGCCTGCAGAAGGCTCCGCAGGAAAAAAGGGACAGGTCGAATCCCCTGTTTCCGATCAGCAGGGCCCGGCTCAGCGCCTGGCCGTAGGCCTTGTCATCCGTTACGATCGCCAGTTTGATGTATTCCATGTCCCCCTCCTTGATTTCCTTTATTTTACATCTTATGGTAATATTTGTCAATCACATATAGGGACTGGCGGATGCTATTTTTTCTGTTATAATGTCACTGTTATGTTTAATTCGATCTTCGGAAAATTACTGATCACATTCCTTATGTCCATGGTCCCGGTCATTGAGCTTCGGGGAGCCCTGCCCTCCGGCGTGGCAATGGGTCTTGATCCATGGGCAGCTTTTGCCGTCAGCGTACTGGGCAATATGGTCCCGGTACCTTTCATCATTCTCTTTATCCGCCGGATCCTGGACTGGATGAAGAGGTTCGACCGTTTCCGCCGTATCGCGGAAAAGCTGGAAAACAAGGCAAAAAAACACGAGGACAAGATCGTGAAATACGAAGCCCTCGGTTTGTTTATTCTCGTTGCTCTGCCCCTTCCGGGTACCGGCGCATGGACCGGATCCCTGGTGGCAGCGATTTTTGACCTGCGCCTGCGCAACGCGGTCCCGGTCATCTTCGCCGGCGTAGTTACCGCCGGTCTTATCGTTCTCTTCATCACCTACGGGGTGGTGAAGATCGTCTGACCTATTTCCTGTTGGTCAGCCAGTAGAAAGTCCCCACGAAGAGTCCTCCTCCGACGATGTTGCCCAGAGTGACCGGCAGCAGATTTTTAATGAAGAAATTTCCCCAGGTCAGTCCTGAAATATCCAGGTCCAGCATTTGCACCCACTCGGCATTGCCGGAAGCGAACAGACCGGATGGGATGAAGTACATGTTGGCTACGCTGTGCTCGAATCCCGCCACGATGAAGAGGCCGATGCAGAACCAGATGGCGAACATCTTTCCTATGGCTACCTGCGCTCCGGTCGCCATCCAGATGGCCAGGCAGACCAGCCAGTTGCAGAAGATCCCCAGAACGAAGGCCTTGCCGAAATCCAGGCCGCACTTGCCGATGGCGGTCTTGATGGTGATGGCGCCCAGGAGTCCGGCACCATTTGCCAGAAGCCCGGTATAATTGACCATGGCCGCGATAAAGAGGGCTCCGGCCAGATTGCCGGCGTAGACGATCAGCCAGTTGCGGAGCATGGCTCCGGCTCCGAACCGCTTGTCATAGAGGCCGGTGAACATGAGGCAGTTTCCGGTAAAAAGCTCCGCCCCGCAGAGGACTACCATCATCAGGCCCACCGGGAAGACAGCTCCCGCGACCAGCTTGCCCAGGCCGAATGTGGCCGGATCGGCCACCAGATTAAAGGAAGCCACTGTCGATGCGTAGGCTCCGAAGGCGATGTAGGCTCCTGCCAGGATACCCAGCAGGAAGAGCTTCCATACGGGAGCTGTGGCCTTGAAGTCGCCGGACGCTGATACTTTCTCCAGGATCTCCTTGGTTGTGAGTACGTTCATTTATTTTTTCTCCTCCCGGATCTGCTGATCCGCATCTGTGAAAATAATGGTCGAGTTCTGTCCTCCGAAGCCGAAGGCGTTGGTCATGGCTGCCCGGACTTTCTGGTCCTTCCTGGTCTCCGTCACAAAATCCAGGTCCGCGATGGCTTCTTCCAGGTTCCGGTTTGCCGGGATCACTCCTGTCTGTATGGCCTTGATGCAGGCGATAGCTTCGGTGATCCCTCCGCCACCCATCATGTGGCCGGTCACGGCCTTGGTGGAACTGATGGCCGGCCGGCAGTCTCCGAATACGGCCTCCATGGCTCTGACTTCCGCCAGATCGCTCTTGGGAGCCCCGGTGCCGTGAGCGTTGATGTAGCCGATCCGGTCCGGTGTCATGTCCGCCCGCTCAAGGGCCCGTCTCATGCAGGCCGCGGCTCCCGCCCCATCCTCGGATGGAGCAGTCACGTGATAGGCGTCATTGTTGTTGGCCCAGCCGGCAAGGACCGCGTAGATCCTGGCCCCTCTTGCCCTGGCCTTTGACTCGGTCTCCAGGACTAGGGCGCCTCCACCTTCTCCCATGACGAATCCTTTGGCGGACGCGTCAAAGGGCCGGCAGGCCAGCTCCGGCCGGTCGTTTTCCCTGGACAGGGCTCTGGCGTTGGCCAGGGAATAGATGACCAGAGGGCAGAGGGTCGAGTCGGCGCCGACGGCCAGCATCATGTCCGCCTCCCCTGCCAGAAGCTGCATGGCTCCCATGAGGATGGCGTCTCCTCCGGAGGCGCAGGCGGTGGATATGGTAAAGCTGGGTCCGGTCATCCCGTAGCGGATGGCGATCTGTCCGGCCGCGATGTTTCCCAGGATCCGGGGGACGAATCTGGGCCCTACGTTCTTATGGACCGCGTTGGTCAGGATCTCCTGGGTCGCCGCAATGGTATCGATCCCGGACATGGCCGTCCCCATGACGATCCCGCACCGGTCAGCCGCCGCCGGAAGGGTCCCGGTCTTCCCGCTTCCTGTCCCGGCTCCGTCCGCTCCCCTTGCAGCGTCCTCCAGGGCCTCCCTGGCCGCGGCCAAAGCGTACTGGGTAAAGGCGTCCGTGTCGTGGATCAGCTTGGCCGGCATATGGTCTTCCGGGCGGAAGTCCCGCACTTCTCCTGCGATCTGGACCGCCAGGTCCGAGGCGTCAAAGGCGCTGATCCGGCCGATCCCGCAGACTCCGCTGATCAGACCTTTCCAATATTCTTCTGTTCCTATGCCGACCGGGGTCACTGCCCCCATGCCGGTCACTACGATACGTTCTCTCTCTTTCATGTTTCCTATTGTACCTATATCGGGGGGCCGGTGCAAGTTTTACCGTCTCCCAGTTTTTTGCATTTGTTTTGGTCACAATTCATTAATATATATGGTATAATAGCAAAAATGGATCATACCTGCGAGGTGGCCTATGCATTTGAATCAGATCCACAGCTTTCTTGCTGTCAGCAAAACTTTGAATTTCACCGGAGCAGCCCGGCAGCTGGGCGTGCCCCAGTCCACCATCAGCCGGCAGATCAATGATCTGGAGTCCCAGCTTGGGGTCCGGCTCTTTTACCGTACCAAACGGGACGTACAGCTGACCGATGAAGGGCGGATCTTCCTGCCCTATGCCCAGGAGATGGCCGACGCCGCCCGCAAGGGATCCTACGCTGTCCGCCGGCTCCATGAAGGGGCTTCCGGTTCCCTGTCCATTGCCGTGACCGATGCCTGCCGGCCCACCCTTGCCCGCCTCCTGGCTTCCTACCATGAAAGCTATCCCGAGGTCCGGGTGGATCTGACCAGCCTTTCCGCAGGGGAAAGTCTCATGGACGATACCGAGGCTCCCTATGACTTCTGGTTTCTTTACCGGGAGATGCTTCTGGATCCCGATAACTTCGAATACATCCATCTGCAGAAACAGCCTTTGGGCATCGCGAAGAAAAACCCGGCAGAAAATCTGCCGGATCCATCTTCTCTTTCATCGGAACCCTTCATCTTCCTTTCGGAGGAATCGGATCCCATCCTTTATATGCAGGCCATGAACTACTGCCGGACCCACCGGTTCACACCGAGGGTGGTCAACACTTTCGATGATGTCTCCTCGGTCCTCCTTCTGGTCGGGGCAGGTCTTGGCGTATCCATCCTGCCGGTGAACCTTGCCGCAGGCAGTGCCTCCGTGACTGTCCAGCCTTTGGCTGAGGAATACGCCCTGGACTGCGTCGCCGCCTGGAAGCCTTCCCTTCTCAATCCGGCGGCAGCCCTCTTCCTTCCCTTCCTGAAGGAGACGGACTAGTCTTCCTTCTCCGAATCGTGGACCAGAGCCTTCAGCTGTTCGAACAGTTCCGGGTGGGACCGCTTGACGCTGGTCGGCTTGTAGTCCTCCCGCGTTGTCGTATAATGGACGGTCTCCGCTTCGTGGCAGAGCTCGCCTGTGGTCTCGTTATATACTTTGTAGCGGAAATGCATCCGCAGCCCCGTGAATTTATACAGCTCCATGTCCACTCTGAAACGGTCGCCGAAACGAAGGAAACTGATGAAGGTCGCCTTCGATTCGGTGAAGGGGACGATGATCCCCTGCCGCTCGATCTCCGGATAGGGGATCAGATTAGCTTCCATCCAGGCCATACGGGCTTCCTCCAGGATCCGCAGGTAGTTGGAATGATGGATGACTCCCATCCGGTCCGTCTCATAATAGTTGACTTCTCTGCTGTAGCTCCACATGCTAATCGCCTTCTTTCTATACTATATACTTTGACTTATTTTCTCTTCAGCTCTCCTGCCTCCAGATCCTTTTCGGCCTGCTGCTTGAGGGCGTAGTGCATCTTCTTGCCGGTGGCGGTCATGGGCAGGCTGTCAACGATCTTGTACCATCTGGGCCGCTTGTAGGCGGACAGCATGGGTGTCTCCAGGCAGAAGTCGAAGATCTCCCGCACGGTCAGGGACGGATCGGCCGGGACCACGTATGCCGCGATGGCCTGACCTCTGGCCTTGTCCGGAACGGCAGTGACCATACAGTCAGCTACCTTGTCAAATTCGTTGATAGCTTCCTCGACCTGGGTCGGATAGACGTTCTCACCCGCGCTGATGATCATGTCGTCCTTGCGGCCGTTGATGGTCACGTACAGGTTTTCATCCCAGGTGCCGATATCGTTGGTGTACATCCAGCCTTTGTAGAACTTCTTCTCCTGCTCCTCCGGATTATTGTAATAGCTGTAGGTGGATTTGCCCGGACAGAAGAGGATGACTTCGCCGACGGTCTCGCTGTCTGTGGGTACCAGCTCATCCGGCTCCGCCTTGCGGTCTTCATAGATCTTGACCACGCGGACCTCATCATCGATGCAGGATCCGCCTACGCTGCCGGCATATTCAGGCAGGTCATAGGGCCGCAGGAAGGAATTCCAGAAGGTCTCGGTGGTCCCGTATCCGTTGAGGATGTTGGGAGTCAGTATCTTGAGGAAACGCTCGCAGGCCGCCTTCTCCAGAGGCGCGCCCATGGTCACAAGGCCCCGCAGGGATGAAATGTCCGCCGGATCCTTCTCCTGGGTCCTGGCCAGCATCTCCAGCGATGAGGGCGAACCGGTCAGATAGGTGATCTGATATTTCTCGACGTGGTTCAGGGTGACTCTCGGCGAGAAAGCTCTCATGAGCACCAGGGTCGCGCCGACGAAGAAGGTCGGGCAGGTCCCGCCGGAATGGCTTCCGCCTCTGTGGAAGAGGGGGGTCATGTTCATGCAGACGTCCTTGCAGTTCAGAGGATAGTGCATGATGGCGTCATGGGCGGACAGGACTTCGTTGATATCATTGAGGGGCACGTTCTTGGGCAGGGCCGAGGTGCCGCTGGTGCACATCCGGACGACCTCATCGTAGATGTGGTGCGGGAAATCCAGAGCCGGAGCATCCTTGCTGTGGTGCTTCACGTAGGCCTCGTAGTGGATGTGGCCCAGGGGCACTTCTTCATCGTCCAGATTATCAGCCATGATCAGGCGGAGGGGTTTGAAAGAGGACAGTTTAGCGGCCTCGGCCACCATATCCTTCATCTCTGCCGTATAGATCACCACCTTGGGCTGGTTGTGCTCGATCAGGCGGGCGGTCTCTCCCGGGGACAGCTTGAAGTTGGCCAGGTTCACGATGGCTCCCACCTTCCTCGGAGCGATATAGCAGAAGCAGAACTCCGGGCAGTTGTTCAGGATCGACATGACTACATCGTTCTTACCGACTCCGTCTTCCTTGAGGGCGTTGGCCAGCATGTTGCATTCTTCGTCCAGTTCCTTGTATGTCCAGGACTGGTCTCTGGTCGGATCGATCAGTGCTGTCTTGTTCGCGTATCTGCGGACGTTGCGAAGAAATCCGTTAAGCCAGGTGTATTCGTGTTCAAATGTCTCGATGAACATTCTGTCATCATATGTTCTCTCTAATGTCATGATGATTACCTCCTTTTTTGAAGCAGATCCGGACAGGGCAAACGACCGGATCACTTTGATTCGTTATATGCATTATATAATAGCATTTATTGCTTGTCAACAGGAGTTTGTCAGAACAAAAAAGCCACCGCACTAAAAAAACTGCCAGCTG
>CAMOZS010000042.1 GCA_946631075.1 uncultured Bacillota bacterium
TCTTCAGGCCCTTCTTAACCGTGAGCTTACCGGTCTTGGCAACGGTGATCTTGCTCTTGCCGACCTTGCCCACCTTGGCGAAGGTCACGGCTGCTGCCGGATCGCCGGCTGCGGTTGCCTTCAGGGAGATCTTCACGGTCTTGGCGGCCTTGCCCTTCTTAGCCTTGACTTTCTTGGAAGTCGGGGTCAGCTTGCTGATGGACTGGCTTGCCTTGGTGATCTCAAAGTTCGCCTTGATCTTACCTTTGTATTTCTTGCTGTCCTTCGGGGTGATCGTTACAGTGGCGGTTCCGACTTCTTTGTTATCCGTATAGGCAACGTCATAGTCTGCCTCAGTCAGACCGGAAACGGTGACGGCCGGCTTGATCTCTTCGCCGGTGTACTCACAGGAGGTCTTCTCCAGGGTCACTGCATAGTTGGTGATGTCGACGATGGACAGTTCTGCAAGCTGCTCAGTCATTTCGCCGATCTGTCCCTCAAGATCGGTGACCTGCGCTTTAGTCTTTGCTTTTTCTGCTGTTGAGAGTCGCTGTTTCGCTGCTGTCAAAGTATTCTGGGCCTCTACGACCTTATCATAAGCGGCCTTGATCTCCTCTTTTGTTGGGTTTTCCTCGGCGAGGACGGCATCCATTGCTGTCTGTGCTTCTTTGACCGCTGTCTCCGCAGCTGTGATTGCCTCTGTCGCTTTGGAGATCTCCTGCTCGGATGGGATCAGTTCTCCGAGAATACCATTGTGGAGCAGGGTGACTCTGGCACTGTCGATCACACCGCCATCATTGTTGACGATGCCATTCTTATGATCAAATACGCTCTCTTTTGGCGGATCGATGGTTACTCTTTTTTCGACCACAGTCGGATCCGTCGGGTTGACGATCGGGATGATCGCCTCGTCTACCATACACAGGTAGAGATGTCCTGCGTAATCATTGTCCGGATCCGGGTGCTTCAGATTGTTGAACGTTCCAGCCAGCGTAAACGTTCCCGGGCACAGAACGATATCGCCGTAATTGTTCAGGATAGCGTCTTTGTTAATGTTGCCTTCGATATCCTTTCCTATACACAGCTCACCAGGCACTACGCCCTCCTGTGTGACATCATCCTTCCAGGTGACCTGGATCCCCTTGTGATAATCGATTTTGTTTTTATCCGGGTCATAAGCGTGAATGATATCATCAAATTTGCCATAGTTGTTCAGCAATCCCAGAACATGCAAAGTGCCTTTCAGAGAAATGCAGCCGTAATTATCAAGTATGCCTTCGGGTTCTACTAAAATATCGGCGCTCTGCTTATCTCTGATGATCTGATCCTGCTGGCTTGGATCCAGGGGTTTTCCTTCGGTACCCTCTATGTTGATCACACCCCAGTTGGTGAGAGTACCGCCGTCCTTGATCGTGATCTCGCCGCTCAGGTAGTGGGCCGGGTCTGTAGCAGGATCAACGGTGGATGCGGCATCAAACTCGGCTTCTGCGGTACAGGTCTCATCGATGACCATGGTGCCGCCTTTTTCAATGACCATATTGGCATTATTACCGATGGCCAGTTCCGCGCCGGCTGTGTTGGATCCGTCCTTGATCCTGAGAATCGCATTATCTCCGACCGTCAGACCAGCCTTTCCTTCAGTGGTGTTGTTAGCGATCTGAATATCGAAGCTGTTGACGTCCAGAATGACCGACCGATCCTTTGTCCCTTTGATGTTCAATCCATTCAGGACAGGGACTTCGCAGATCATAATGATGGTATGCATGTCGTAATCCTGATGATCGATGGCCTTCTCCATGGACCAATAGTCCATGTTTTCGCCCATCCAGTCGCCTCTGGATTCGCCTTCATCCGATGACCCATCATTCACATCGACTGCAACATCGATCTCCAGGTCTTCACCCATGAGCCGGTATTTGCTGGCGCTGTTGGCTTCAGTCGCATTGGCTTCGTCGAAGAATTTCGTGGTCAGCGCCTGGTTGTAATCCGCTTCGGTCTCAAATTTCACCTGATTGTCTTTATCGTCTGTGACCGTGTAGGGGAAGGTCGGCATGTTGTTGGGATCCAGCGCTTCTAACCAGGGCTTATAGTCCATGGTGTTGTCTACGTAGAAGGCCAGGTCTACGTTGGAGACAGGCGCAGTTTCACTTCCGGCATCCGCTCCGGCGACGTTCTTGGCGGAGGACATGAGGATCACGTCCAGATAAGTCCGCTCATTGTCACTGCCGCTGGTATCCCTCATTGCCTCGGCACCGTTGGCAAGGGGGTAGGATGCTACCTTGCATCCACCCTTGTTATTATCCTTAGCGGTATCCGCCCAGACATAGGAAGACTCCGTCATACCCGTAGCGACCAGCAGGGCCTTGTTGTTTTCCTGCCGGACGTGGAGGAACTTGCCATCTAGGGGTTCTCCATTTGCCGCAGCCTTTGCTTCGGCGTCGGCGATGATCTTGCTCACATCCACACGAACGATGTAGTAGGATCCGTCAAATCCGGTGAGCGTTCTGATCGGTCTGGTTGTCCCGTCTGGGTTCTTTTCTTGTTTTTCTCCATAGCTATATCGGAAATAGCTGTAAGGCGGGAGCAGTTCCTGGCCGCCGATCGGCGTGAAGTCGATCGCGCCGGTCCGTACTTCATAGTTTACGGCCGCGCCCATGATGATGGCGGGCATTTCCTTGGTCGCATGGTCAGCCAGATTCTGCTTGGCGACGCTGGGGATGCCGATGGTCTGCGGGTTCTCAGCATCACTGTTCATGTCGACCGTTACTCGGTAGACGCCGGGCATGGTTGCCAGTTCAGCTTCCGTTGCTGTGGCATCGTAATTGTAATTCGTCGCGTCTTCGGCCGCGTAGGCTCCATCCATGGATAGGAATGAGAGCGCAAAGGCGATGGAGATGACGAAGATGGCTGCTGCAAGGAACGTAGTCAGCCTGGTCCTGATAGGTAATCCTGTCATTATGATCTCCTCCCTGATAATAAGTAACTTATACTTATGTTATCGCAAGAGGACACTCTTCCGCAATCTGTTTCTTGACAAGAGAAACCCTAATCCAGGACCCTGCCATCCCTGGAAATAGTGACTACCTGCCAGGGCAGGAACTTGCCGCTGGCCTTAAGGGCGTTTTCGGCGGCCCGCTGGAGTCCGCCGCAGCAGGGTACTTCCATGCGGACGATGGTCACGCTCTTGATGTCGTTGTTTCGGATGATGGCCGCAAGTTTTTCGGTATAGTCGACGTCATCCAGCTTGGGGCAGCCGATGATGGTGACTTTGCCCTTCATGAAGTCTTCATGGATGGAAGCGTATGCAAAGGCTGTGCAGTCCGCCGCGATGAGCAGCTTGGCTCCGTCAAAGAAGGGAGCCTGGACCGGGACCAGCTTGATCTGGCAGGGCCACTGGGCAAGGCGGGAAACAGCCTTGCCACCTGCAACCTGGACATCGGCAGCCTGGCCACCTGCAGCCTTTGCATTGGCCGGATCCCCGTCTTCCTCCCGGGCGCCGGTAAGCTGGACAGCCCGTGCTCCCGGACATCCGCCGCCGGCGGTCAGTTCCTTCATCATCTTATTTACCTTGACAGCAGCCTCATCGTATTCCGGAGCCTCCCGCTCTTCGAAGCTGATCGCCCCGGTCGGGCAGGCCGGCAGACAGTCGCCCAGTCCGTCGCAGAAGTTCTCCCGGACCAGTTTGGCCTTGCCGTCCACCATTTCGATGGCTCCTTCATGGCAGGCCTGGGCGCAGATCCCGCAGCCGTTGCATTTTTCTTCGTCTATATGTATGATTTGTCTGATCATGGTTCTACCTCCTCATGTCTTTTACTGATCGACCACAGTGTATCCGATGAGGGAGAAAAAAGATGTTGCGCAGGCAACGTCTTCTGATTATACTTATTCCGGGAGGAGAGGATGCTATGGGTCGTAATGTGCAGGATTATATGAAAAACCCTCTGTTTGAGAACATCACGGCGGAGGATCTGCAGTCTCTGCTGGGCTGCCTGGACAGCTATACCAGAACATATAAGAAGGGGGAGGTCATCATCATGGAGGAGGACTCCATCCGCTACGTGGGCATCGTGCTCAGCGGAACGGTCCACATGATGAAGGAGGATATCTGGGGCAGGCAGACCTTGCTGACCTACATATCCGAGAACGAGATCTTCGGCGAGACCTTTGCGGTACAGAGAAAGACGGATTCCTACGTGACCTTCATCGCGGCAGCGGACACGTCCATACTTTTTGTCGCCGCCTGGAACATCATCCACTGCTGTCCCAGTCAGTGCTCTTTTCACGAGCAGCTGAGCAGGAATATGTTCGACCTGCTGGGCCAGCGGAGCGTGAGCCTGATGGAGCGGATCGAGATCTCATCCAAGCCCTCCCTTCGGGAAAAGATCCTCGCCTACCTGTCCATGCAGGCCCAAAAGCAGGACAGCCGCTACATCACCATACCCCTTGGACGGATGGAACTGGCCAGTTACATCGGCGCCAACCGGAGCGCCCTGACCAGAGAGCTGGCCGCCATGCGGGACGACGGATTGATCGATTACGACAGGAATACTTTCCGGATCCTGGAGTGAAAGCCGGGCCGGAACAAACATATAAAAGAACACAATGAAATAAAAAGAAAAGGAGGACAGCAGGAGGAGATGACATTTCAGTTAGGAAAATACCGGGAACCGGATTTCAGCGAAGACAAATTCATCAAGGCGCCGGAGGCCAAGCTGGCCAGAGCGCCCAGAGACAAGGCGGCGCCGGACGGCTTCCACGCCATGTCCATATTCCCGGAATACTTCAAGGTCAGAGGCAAGTGGATCCTGCCCAGGGATTCCAGGATGGACTGTGTCGCGGTCCTGGAGGGCGATGAGATCTTCGTCCGGGAGTTCAGAAACATCAGGGAAGGGGATCTGATCTTTCTCGGCAGGACAGAGAACTGCGAGGAAGGGATCTATGTCCACGACAACGGATTCATCTTCCCGGGAGAGGAGAAGGAGGAAGCCAACGCCTTTGCTTTCCGGCAGAGCAGGAGCAGAGAGACCGCTTTCTCATACGATTACAGCAGCATTTACGACCTGCTCGAATACGAGAGGGAGCACGGATTCATCACCTGGATCCTGGGACCGGCCTGCGCTTTTGACGCGGGAGCACGGAGCGCCTTCGCAGATCTGGTAGAGCGGGGATACGTGAACGCTCTGCTGGCCGGAAACGCCCTGGCCACCCACGACCTGGAGGCGGCCTATCTGGGAACGGCCCTGGGAGTGGACATCGGTACCCAGAAGCCCTTCTTCAACGGCCACTACAACCACCTGATCACCCTCAACAAGATCAATACTTACGGGTCCATCCCGGCCTTTATCGAAGCAGAGGGCATCGACAACGGGATCATTTACAGCTGCGTCAAAAACCATGTGCCCATGGTCCTCAACGGTTCGATCCGTGACGACGGACCCCTGCCGGAGATCTATGAGCACACCTACGTGGGACAGGACGCCATCCGGGAGCAGATAAGAAAGTCGACCACCGTGATCGGCATGGCTACCGTGCTCCACACCATCGCGGCCGGTAACATGACGCCAAGCTACCGGGTCACAGAGGACGGGACCGTCCGGCCCATCTACTTCTACACCATCGACACCTCCGAGTTCGCGGTGAACAAGCTGGGCGACAGGGGAAGTCTGGCGGCCAAGGGGATCGTGACCAACGTCCAGGATTTCGTGAAAAACCTGGCCGAAAACCTGAAGTGAAACCTGAACCGAAACACGAACAGATAGTGAAAGGACGGATATCATGGCACATAAAGTTTTATTACTGAACGGAAGCCCCAACGCGGCGGGCTGCACAGCAAGGGCCCTGCGGGAAGTGGAAGAGGTCCTGAAGGCGGAGGGGATGGAAACAGAGCTGATCCACATCGGCAGGGAAAGCAACAGCGGCTGCGTTTCCTGCGGCTACTGCATGCGCAACGGTAAATGCGTCTTCAATGACAAGGTCAACGAAGTGGCGAAGAAGTTCGAGGAAGCGGACGGGCTGATCATCGGAAGCCCGGTCTACTACGGGTCCCCGAACGGGACGGTCCTTTCCTTCATGGACCGGCTCTTCTACAGCACCCCCTTCTCCAAGCAGATGAAGGTGGGGGCGGCGGTGGTGAGCTGCCGCAGAGGAGGCAACACCGCCTCCTTCGATGTCCTCAACAAATACTTCACCATCAGCGGCATGCCGGTGGCCGCCAGCACTTACTGGAACCAGGTCCACGGCTTCAGCGCGGAGGATGTGGAGAAGGATCTGGAAGGACTGCAGACCATGCGCAACCTGGGCAGGAACATGGCTTTCCTGATCAGGGCCATCGCCGCCGAGAAAGCAAAGGCTGGACTGCCCCTGGAAGAGACCGGGATCTTTACCAATTTCCAGGATGGGAAATAAAAACGAAGGGGAAAAACAGAGAGGTGGTAATCAGTGAAGAGGGAAGCACCTTTGAAGGTGACCATAGCCCTGATCCCGCTTGCGATGGCGCTGTGCGCGTTCGGCATCTATCGCGGCGAAGTGGCCATGGTCCTTTCCAAAGCGATCAATATATGTATGGAGTGTATCGGCCTTGGCTAAGCTGAGGAAGCTGGTCCAGGCCGGATGGGGGATCCTGACAAACGCGTATATCAACGGATTCATTCCGGGCGGCCCCGTGATCTATCAGGGACCGCTGAAACAGCTGTGTGTGCCGGGCATGAACTGCTACTCCTGCCCGGGAGCGCTGGGCTCCTGTCCCATCGGATCCATGCAGGCTATATTTGACAGCAGGTCCAGGGGGATAGCCGCCTATGTGATCGGCTATCTGGCCATCATCGGCCTTTTCGTCGGCCGCTTTATCTGCGGCTGGCTCTGCCTGTTCGGCCTGATCCAGGAGCTTCTCTACAAGATCCCGACGCCCAAGCTGACCGTGCCGGAGAAGCCGGACAAGGCCCTGCGGTATCTGAAATACCTGATCCTTTTCGTCATGGTATTCATGCTCCCGTTTTTTTACCGGAGCGAGTACGGAGCAGGGGAGCCCTTCTTCTGCAAGTACATCTGTCCGGTGGGGACCCTGGAGGGGGGCGTTCCCCTGGTCCTGCTCAACAGCATGATGCGGGGAGCACTGGGCTGGCTCTTCCGGTGGAAGTTCCTCCTGCTGGTCCTTTGCGTGGGAGCATCGATCTTCATCTACCGGCCCTTCTGTAAATACATCTGCCCCCTGGGAGCATTTTACGGGCTCTTCCAGAAGGTCAGCCTGATCCGGATGAGGGTGGATGAGGAAAAGTGCGTGGACTGCGGTATCTGTGCCAAAACCTGCAAGATGAACGTGGATCCCCGCAGGACGCCCAACAGCAACGAGTGCATCCGCTGCAGGGACTGCATCAAGGCCTGTCCCATGCACGCCCTGTCCATGAAGATCGGACCGGGCCGGGACCAGGAGCAAAGGCAGGCCGGCCAGCCTTTGGAAGAAACGAAAGCCTGAGAGAAAGGGAAAGACCTATGAAATTGAAAAAGACGATCGTATTTCTCCTCTGTTTCACGATGATGTTCCTGGCGGCGGCATGCGGGAGCACGACTGCCGACGGTCCGGAGGATTACTATCAGGAGGACGCGGCGGTCACCGGGTCCGGATACGAGTATACGGCTTCGGTGGATCAGGACGCTCACAGCTGCTCAGTAGAGTATGAAGGGGCCAGCGTGGAAGTCGACGAGGCTCTGATCGGAGAGGGGGATGAGGGTGACTACCTGGTCCTCCGCATGAGCTACTGGAACGAGCTGGACCTGGTCTCCCACGACAGTGATACGGACGATCCGGAGAACCAGGATTCTCTGGACCGGTCCTTTGTGATACGGGCAGTCCAGGGAGACCAGGAGATCGAGGCCCGGGGCGAGGAGGAGACGGATACCTTCGAAGAGGATAACGCCTATGAGCTGATCGACGCCGGCTCATCGATCGAATGCGAATACTGGTTCCCGGTGGACACGTCGGAGGCGGTGACCATACAGATCCTGAATCCGGACGGGGAGGACACGGTGATGGCTGAGCTTACATTCACCGAGGAAGACCTGGCTGAACTGGACGATGCATAATTGCATAAAAATGGAGTTGAGTACCCTTGTTTTTGTCCGATTCGAGTACTATACTTAAATCAGAAAAAGTTAAAGGAGGGGTGCAATCATGCAGGAAAAAGCAAAAGAATTAAGAGAAACCTATGAAGAGCTCCATGAGGAAGCCAAACATTCTCTCAAAGGGCTGCAGAAGCTGATCGAGAAGAACTCCATGTCCCTGGAAGATGTGGTAGCCCTGATCGATAACAAGATGGAAGGGGATGAGCTGCATCCGGAGCTGAAGAGCATCGAAGAGATGACCTCCGAAGACTATGCCGCTATGTACAAGAAGATGGCCGAGGACATCAAGACGTCTCCGGAGGACTTCGAAGAACACATCAAGGCAAGCGGCATGAGCGCCGAGGAACTGGAACTGCTCTTCTCATCCATTCACGGAACCATCGAGAAGTATCCGGAAGTATGGGAAGCGAAGAAAAACGCCCAGCTGCTCCATCCCAAACACCTGGCCATCCTTGCCAGCGGATTCGGGAAGAAGTATTAAGAATAACCTCAGAGGTAGAAGAAAGGCTGTCGCATCAGTGCGGCAGCCCTTTTGTTATTGTACAGAATATACCAAGACGTTACTTTGACATCTGTCTCAGGGTCCCCTTGACCAGGCGGATCATGTCCGCCCCCAGACGGTCGGCTGCTTCCTGGACATCGTCATGATTGACGTTCTCGTCGGCGCAGTTGGGGCAGAAGTTGGTCACGCAGCTGATCCCCAGACATTTCACTCCCATGTGGCGGAGGGCCAGGGTCTCACAGGCGGTGCTCATGCTGACCGTATCCGCGCCAAGGGAGGCGTAGAGCTCAGCTTCGGCTTTGGATTCGAACTGGGGCCCGGTGACCTGGAGAAAGACCCCGTCTTCCAGGGCGATGCCTTCTTCCTTGGCTGCCTTATGGAGGAGCTTGCGCAGGTCCTTATCGTAGGGCTCCGACATATCCACGAACCGCTCGCCCAGATTTTCATCATTGGGGCCGATCAGAGGCGAGGGAACGAAGGAGGCGATCTGGTCTTTGATGCAGACCAGGGTGCCCGGCGGGAAGTCGGGATTCAGACTTCCGGAGGCGTTGGTCAGGATGACCGTCTTCGCCCCCAGCAGGGCCATGATCCGGTCGGGGGCGACCACTTCCTCCATGCTGTAGCCTTCGTAGTAGTGGACTCTGCCGTTCATCAGGATCACAGGGACTCCTTCCAGATAGCCGAAAACGTATTCTCCCTTGTGTCCCTCGACAGTGGACCGGGGAAATCCCGGGATCTCGGAATAGGAGATCCGGCCGGCGACATCCACTTCATCGGCAAGGCCGCCAAGGCCCGAACCGAGGACGATGCCGATCTCCGGCTTGAATCCATCGGGAAGCTGGATGCTGTCGACCGCGGCCTGCAGATCGACGGAATCGCTTTCCGCCTGCTGGGACTCTCCGCCGCATCCGGTCATGCAAAGGCTGGCCAGGCAGAGCAGGGAGGCAAGGATGATCGTTATTCTGAACTTTTTCATTTTTGTCTTCTCCATTTGCTGTGTCAAGTGTGATTTCTCTTGCCCTGATTATAGCATAAGTGTGATATCATAAGAGAAGAGAAAACGTTTGACTGCCAAACAGAAAGGGGAGAGTTAAATATGAAGGCAGCGAAGATGATTAAACACACCGTGATACTTTTGGCTCTGATGGGACTTATGGCGGTACTGGCCGGCTGCGGCGGCACCTTCGGAGTCGTGATCAACGAAGATCTGAATGTGGAGATCACAGCGGAGGATGCCGATGAGGATATGTCCGGGACAGTAGGAGCCTTCACCGTAGAGAAGGGACAGACGGCAGTGATCGAGCCGGCCCTGGAGGAAGGGACCATCAAGGTCGAGTTCATTCCCTTCCAGGAAGCGGATGACGAGGATGCCGATATAGAGGAAGCGGTCCAGGGAGGTGAGCCTGTCATGGAAGCAGAGATCACGGGAAAGGATCCGCTGCCCTGCGAGCTGGCTCCGGGAGACTATACCGTCAATGCGACCGTCATTGAGAAAGCAAACGGGACCGTACTGATCCGGACGGAAGGCGGTCAGGAAGAAAAAGAAAAAGAAAGCGGCAAAGCCGCCGGCGGCCTGCTGGAAGGAGACAATCTGAAGGAGCTGATGGAGCAGGTGGCGGACAGCGAGATCAGCAAGTCCTATGAAGAATACCTTACGGATGAGACTTTTGCCAACGCGGAAGTCTTCAGCGACGAGGACGGCAAGGCATACGTTTATCTCAACACGGAGGAATTCGTTGTCCTGAATGACAAGGCCTACAGCGTTGCCGGCGGATCCGGCGAAGCCATCATCGACTACACCCTGTCCGATGAGGGAATCAAGCTGGACAAGGTGGAATGGAGCGCCGACGGAGGAAACCACGACCAGTGGATCCAGGACAACTTCTCCGAGAAAGCCCTGAAGGAATGGAAATCCTATGAGGCCAATGATGAGAACGGATACCTCAAGCTGGACACCAAGATGATCGCCAAGGCGGAAGAAGAGCTGGGCGTTCCCGTGGAGAGAGAAAACCAGCTGCAGATCGATACCGACAAGGGGACCTATGAGATCCTGAAGATCAAAGAGTCCGGCTCGCCGGAAAACGATGACTACACCTTCGAGACAGAGACCATCGAGAAGGGTGAGCTGGAGAAAAAATAGCCCCCATGAAGGAGGCTGTTATCCGTCGGCAGATATTCTTATTTGTCTGAGGACAGTATGGCCCGGGCCAGCTCATGGCAGTCGGAAACGATCCGGTCCGCGCCGGCAAGAGCATCTTTTTGCCGGAAGCCCCAGTCCACGCAAATGCTGAAGAGGCCGGAGGCGGAAGCGGTCTCGATATCCACTTCCGAATCGCCGATGTAGACCGCCTGGTCAGGGGTCACATCCAGTTTCTCCAGGCAGAGGCGGATCATGTCCGGCTCCGGTTTCCTGGGGATCCCTTCGATCTCGCCCAGGGCGAAGTCGAAGACGTCCGGGAAGTAGACCCGGCAGAGTTTCTGCACCGCTGGATCCGGCTTGTTGGAGACGACGGCGGTTTTGACACCTGCTTCCCTGAGTTCTTTTAGAAGATCCAGGACTCCGGGATAG
>CAMOZS010000043.1 GCA_946631075.1 uncultured Bacillota bacterium
TGTAGAACATGTCCTCTTCGAACTTGGGCAGCTGGCCGGTGCCGGTCATGGCCATACGGTTGACCATGAAGGGGGGCAGGATCTCAGTATAGCCCTGCTCCTCTGTGTGCAGGTCCAGCATGAAGTTGATGACCGCCCGCTCCAGTCTGGCGCCCATGCCCTTGTAAACGGTGAACCGGGTGCCAGCGATCTTGGCGGCCCGCTCGAAGTCCAGGATGTCCAGGTCCTCGCCGATGTCCCAGTGAGCCTTCATCTCATAGCTCTCTTCTCTGGGAGTTCCCCACTTGCGCAGCTCGACGTTGTCGCTGTCGTCGACGCCTTCCTGTACGTCCTTGTAGGGGGTGTTGGGCACGTTCAGCAGGGCCGAGCGCAGAGCCTCTTCCGTCTCGGAGACCTGTCCGTCCAGTTCCTTGATATCGTCAGAAAGCTTTTTGAGTTCCGCCATCAGCTCGGTGGTGTCCCTGCCTTCCTTCTTGTAGACCGGGATCTGCTTGGAAGAAGTCTTCTGCCGGTTCTTCATCTGCTCTACCGTCGCCAGCAGCTCTCTTCTTTTTTTGTCCAGCTCCACGACCTGGCTCAGTCCGAAATCGCCCTTTCCCCGCAGCTCCACTGCCTTCTTGACGCCTTCGTAGTCTTCTCTGATTCTCTTGATATCTAACATCTCATGCCTCCATAGTGATTAGAAAAGGTTTTTCTTATATGATAAGTACATTTTGATCAGCTTCTCGACCTCGCTCTGCATCTCCACCTGCAGATCGGATGCCGTTTCGTAATCCTCCGCCTCCAGTGCCTCGATGATCCGGGTCAGCAGGCAGGTCTCGGCGACGGTGTTCCGTCCGATCCGGTCTCTGAGCCTGGAGATCCGCTCCCAGTTGCGCCGGTCGTAATCCACGCTGTCATTGTCGGTGTGGGCCTTGCGGCAGCGGCGCAGGGTGTTCATCATGTCGGGGATGATCCGGCTGCGCAGTTCCATCTTCCACTGGGACAGTACCGCTTCACGATAGGATTCCAGAGTCGTATCGGTCATGACGTCATCCCGCTTGAAGATCTCCAGCTTTTGGGGGTACTCGTCGAAGGCCCGGATGTTCTCCCATACGGTCTGGGGGGCCTTGCCGAAGAAGCGGTCTCGCTCCTCCTCGGTGAACTCGTCGAAAACGTCCTTCTCAGTCCGGTAGACCCGGTCGGTATCCAGGTAGAAGTCCTCTTCCCCGTACTCCTTGGAAATGGACCGTTCCAGCTCTTCCGGCGTCTTGCCCGCCTCCAGGGCCGCCTTGATCCCGTCCAGCATGGCCATGTAGGAGGCCGCCAGGACCAGATAGGTGTTGCTCTTGGGGTTGGGGGATCTCAGCTCGAACCGGGTAGCCAGCGGATTTCCCACCTCACGGACCAGTCCGACCAGGACCGTCCGGTTTCTGGAGGGCACCTGGGCTGTGTGTCCCAGGGAGGTCACGGTACAGACCGGAGCCTCAAAACCTGGCTTGAGCCGGTTCAGGGCATCGTTGGTGGAACTGACGAAGGGGTTGACCACATCGTAATTCTTCAGCAGTCCCATCAGGGCGCCGAATCCGACCGGATTCAGGAACTGGTTCTGGGGATCACTGGGCGAGAAGAGGTTGACCATCCTGCCATTCTTCAGCCGGGCCGCTACCCCCATGTGGGTATGCTCGCCGCTGCCGGCGATCCCGACCATGGGTTTGGCCATGAAGGTGACATCCAGTCCGTAAAGGCGGAAGATGTCACGGACCACGTATTTGATATGGTTCTCATTGTCGGCCGCCTGGACCGCGGAAGAGTATTTCCAGTCGATCTCCAGCTGTTCCATGACGTGATCATAGTTGCCGGAATTCTCCAGTTTAGCTTTGACACCGCCCACTTCCTTGTGGCCCATCTCCATGTAGAATCCGTACTGCTGCAGTACCAGCATGACCTCTTCCAGGGCGGTCCGCACCGGCCCGCTGGTCCGCTTCCAGTACTGCTCCTTCAGCATCTGGGCCGTAGAGAGCTGCTCCCGGTCGGCGTCGTCCTCAGGGGAACGGACCCAGAACTCCAGCTCAGTGGCCGCAGTGATCATGATCTCATCGATCTCATCCACGCTGTCGATATCCATATACTCCAGGGCGTAGGGATTTTCCCGCAAAAGCTGGAGCAGGTCTTTTTTGAAATTACGGATGGCATCTCTGAGAATGACCCTGGAACCGACTCCCTCGTTGTCATCGTGGACCAGGGAGGATGGGATCCGAAGGGTCCCGACCGGAAGGCCGGTCTCAGGATCCGGATAAGAGAAATTGTGGTCCACGAACCAGTTGACCGTCGTATCCGGAATGATGTCTACTTTCGCGTTGTTCAGTTTGGCGATCTTGGGAAGAACTACCGAGGATCCGTCGGTCTGCACCCCTTCCTTCAGGAACTTGCGGATGTCCTTGAGGAATTCGCTCACCGGGATCTTCTCATCTGTGTCATGTCCTCCGATGTCGATGCCGACCAGGGAAACGAACTTCACCTCCGGGTGAGCCAGCAGGACTCTCTGTATCTCCGCCTCGTTGTGCCTGTCCGCCGATATCCTGAACAGCATCTTACTGAAATCGTAATTCAGCATTTATGTCTATCCTTTCCTTAAGAAAACATTCCCGAAGAGCTCCCCGGGAATGTTCGAAATCTGCTTCATGCTGTCTTGCCGCATGGAGTCGAATCAGTCCCTCAGTTTATTCTGCCAACTGATTCAGATATTCCTCCAGCTCATCCATGTATTTGCCGTACTTCGCCCAGTCGCCGTCCTTGATCGCTTCCTGAGCGCTGTCGTAAGCGCCCTGGGCCGCTTCGATCAGTTCGGTCTTGGTCATGGTCTCTTCGCCCTCTTCCTGGTCGCCTTTCTTACCGCCCTGCTGGATATCTTCGCTGCCCTTGCTCTCGTGGGCGCTGCCCTCTCCGAACAGCTCATTCAGAGCTTCGGCCAGGGTGGATTCATAGGCGATCTCATCGCCATAGACGACGATGACTCTCTTGACCTCCGGGATACTGGAGTTGGTCGCTTCCAGATAGACCGGCTCAACATAGAGCAGGGAGTCTTCGATCGGGATGACGAAGAGGTTGCCCCGGCTGTACTTGGATCCGGAGGAATCCCACAGGGAGAATTCCTTGGAGATCTCCGTGTTCTGGTCGATCTGGGCTTCTACCTGCATGGGTCCGTAGACGACCTTGCTCTTGGGCATCTGGTAGAGGACCAGGTTGCCGTACTGGTCGCCGTCGTTTCTGGCCACCAGCAGACCCATCAGGTTCCTCTTGTCCTTAGGCGTGAACGGGATCGAATTGACGAATTCCGCGCTCTTCTCACCCGGCAGCTTCATGATGTAGTAGTTTGGCGTCATCGCCTGCTCTTCTGTTCCGTAGATCTCGCTGGCGATCTGCCACAGGTCCTCGTTCTGATAGAAGACCTTCACATCGTTCATGTGATATCTCTGATAGATCTCCGCCTGGATGTTGAGCAGAGTTCCCGGATATCTGATGTGGGCCTTGATGCCTTCCGGCATCTCGTCGATGTCCTTGAACAGCTTGGGATAGATGCTCTTGAAGGTCTGCGCGATGGCATCATCCTTGTCCACGATGTAGTAGCTGGTATCTCCGTTGTAGGCGTCGATGACGACCTTGATGGAGTTTCTGACGTAGTTCACGTCAGTCTCTGAGCTGTAGGGCTCGGAGTAGGGATACCGGTTGGTCGCTGTATAGGCATCCATGATCCAGTAGAGCTTGCCGTCTACCGTGGTCATATAGGGATCCTCGTCATAATCCAGATAGGGCATGATCGTCTTGACACGGGTCATGATGTTCCGGTTGATCAGGATCTTGGAGCTGTTCTTGATGTTGCCGGATACCAGCATCTTCAGGGACCGCTCTCTGACGGAGAACATCAGTCTGGTCAGCGGATTCATCTTGATGCCGGCAGCGCCGTCGTACTTGACGTACTTGTTGCTGTTGCCGTCCGGGTAGTCGAACTCTTCCTCGGAGGTGTCGACCAGGACATAGTCGTTGGTCATCTCACCGAAGTAGACCGACGGGTCGGTCACCTGCAGGTCCACGACGGATTCCGGAGGAATATTGGAGATCAGCATGTCCGGCTGTCCGCTGGCGGTGATCTTGTCAACGCGGGACAGGGTGACGCCATAGCCGTGGGTGTACTTCAGATGACGGTTCAGCCAGGTGTTGCTGATCTTCTCTTCATCGATCTCACGGGTAGCCAGGAATGTCTGGGTATAATCTCCGTCGATGGTGTATCTGTCCACATCGACGTCTCCGAATTCGTAGTACTGACGGATGGCCTGAGTCTGGTTGTAGAACGTCTTGGCCGGTGAATAGTCATTGATACGGATATTGGAGATGGTCTCCTCATTGGCCGCTATGTCATCGCTGTTCAGGTCATGACTTGCCTTGAAGGCTTTCATGTCGACCCCGTCCAGGCCATAGGCGTACTGAGTGTATTCGATGTTTCTCTCCAGATACTTGCTTTCTTTATTGATTTCGTCCGGCTGTACGATCAGGCTCTGGACCAGCATACCGCCGCCTGTACCGATCAGGCCGATGATGATCATGATGATCGGAACTGCCACTGCCGGCTTGACTCTCTTCCTGGAGATACCGATGGCGACTCCGATGGCCGCGGCAACGGACAGGACCATCAGGATCCTGTACATCCAAAGGGTAACGTTGACGTCGGTGAATCCGGCTCCGTAAACAGCTCCGGTGCTGCCGAAGAGCAGGTCAAACTGCTTCAGGAAGAAGTAGACGCCGACCATGAGGAAGAAGAGGATGCCGACAACGATCAGCTGCTTCTGTGCGATATGCAGAAGCAGACGGATGTTCTGGTTGTCGATCTCCTGTTTCCTTGACGGCTTCTTCTGGCCTCCGCCGAAAATGCCGCCCAGAGGGCCGTTATTCCCGCCCTTGCTGAACTGTTTGCTGAATCTGCCGAAGATATCGTTGATCTCGCTGAACGGGTTGTTGTCGTCCATGCGGGCTCCGGTGTAACGGTCTTCTTCGTCATCGTAGTATTCTTCTTCTTCCTCTTCCTCCTCCACATCTTCGACCTGCTCGAAGATCTTCGGAGTCCGGACCGTCAGAAGGACCATGTAATAGACGAAGGTCAGTATGGCGAAGGCAACGATCAGCATGATCACCATCGCGTTGAGCTGTTCTATGAAGTTCAGCTTGAACACATAGAACGAGATGTCCATTTTATATAGTGGATCTTTGATATCAAAATTGGTGCTGTTGGTGAACTGGAGGGTCTGGAACCACAATCGGGTCACGGCGAAATAGGTGGCCACCACGCCGAAGGCTCCGGCAAGTCCCCAGGATATCAGATTCAGCCTGCGATGATTGGTCTCCTCGTCAGACTCAACTTTCTTCATATAGCCCTTTTTCAGGAATTTAAGATAGATATAGGCCAGGAACGTGACTATGACGAATACCGGCACGCCGATCTTGAGCTGTGTGAACAGCTTGGTCAGGAATACCGAAACATAGCCAAGCTCTCTGAACCACATGAAGTCGGTGATCCAGCCGATCAGGGCGACGAACAGAAGGATGATCAACAGAACGATGATGATTATCCCCTTGGCGCCTAGTCTGCCTTTCTTCTCTTTTTTGTCTTTTGTCTCTTCCAAATCCAATTACCTCCCGCGGGATCGATTAGTTGTAACTGATTATTGTTTATTACGCCATGCCGCCATTGCTGCCGGTGATCATATGGATCAGGCTGTTGAGAATATTGTCAATGAAAGCTGCCGCGTCACTGGTCGGCGCAAGCAGTTTGATGCCGATTCCGGCAAGCTCCAGAGCAAAGATGATGCAGAGGATGATCAGGATGATCATCAGGATGGTACGTCCTACGCCGCCCTTGGCCGGGGCCTCGTCCTCGTATTCCTCCTCGCCGAAGGTATCTTCGACTTCCGCTGCCTTCCTGGCCTTCTTGTTCTCCTTGGCCTGGCGCTTCATTTCTCTTGCTCTCTCTTTATCCCGCTTCTTCTGTTCCTTCGGGGACAGGTTCTCTTCTTCCGCGGGGACTTCTTCCGTCAGGGCCTCGTTGACTTCCTGTCTGGACATGGGTACGACCATGGTGTCTTCCAGTCCGGGCTTCTCCTCGGAGAGAGCTTCCTGGGCCAGAGCTTCCGCCTGAGCGGCCTCTGTCTGCAGGACTTCTTCCTGCAGGATTTCTTCTGCCTGGGGCAGTTCTTCCGCTGCGGCCTGGACCTCTTCTGCCAGGGTCTGAGCCTGAGGCAGTTCCTCCGCCGCGGCCTGAGCCTGAGCAGCCTCTTCTTCCAGGGCAACCAAAGCCTGCGCCATGGACGCATCTGCCTGTGGCGCTTCATATGGAATATCCGCCGCCGTTTCAAATACGGATTCCGTCGGCGGCTCAAATCCCGGTTCTTCTTCTATTATTTCAGGCTGGGCCGGAACTTCCGCTACTTCCGGAACTTCCGGGAACGCCGGCTCTTCTGCAACTGCCGGCGCTTCTGCAACTTCCGGCTGGGCAGGAGCAGTTGATCCGGAGATGCTGGCGAACTGGCTGAGCAGGTCGTCGATCTCACTCATCTGATCCTTGAATTCCATCTCTCTGGGATCCGCCGCCGGCGCCGGCTCTGCCGTCTCCGGATGGAGATCCTGGCGGGAGATCTCCTTGGTGGAATCGATATCCGCCATCAGATCGTCCTTGCTGACCACTCTGGTGTGTCCCAGATCCGGTTCCGCTGCCTCTTCGGCCCGGGCCTTGATCTCGTCAGCATCCGGGAAATCCGCGAAGAAGTTCTCTCTGGCTCTGGCCATCTCGTCGATCTGGCTCTGTGTCTTCCGGTGAGCTTCCTCGATCTCCTCCGCCGCTGTGGCGACCGGCTCCGCTGCCGGAGCGGGCTCTGCTGCTTCCGGAGCAGGTTCTGCAACTGCCGGAGCGGGTTCCGCTACAGGCTCTGCTGCCGGGATCTCCGCTTCCTGTACTGCAGGCTTCTCTTCCTGGGCCGGAGCGATCTCCGTCTGCGGGATCACAACAGGGCGGGTCGCTCTGTCGTCCACATTCTGGGTCGTTTCTCCCGGCGTGATGGTATCTGAAAATCTGCCGCTTCTGATTCCTGCCAAAGCAGCCTTGATCTTAGCTTCTTCTTCTTCGCGCATCCGCGCTGTCTGTGCGAGAGCGTCCTTGACCTGGGCTTCTACCGCGGTGGTCTTGCTCTCTCTTGCCCTGCGCTGGGCCTCCAGAGCGTCCTTCTGGGCTCTGGCTTCTTCTTCATGACGGCGTCTTGCCTGTTCTTCTCTGAATCTGGCTTCTTCCTGGGCCGCCATCCTGGCTTCCTGCTGGGCCCGGATCCTGGCTGCTTCACGGGCCGCGTTCAGCTCCGCTTCCGCCTTCAGGCGGGCTTCCTCTTCAGCCTTTCTGGCTGCCTCGGCCTCTGCCTTGGCTCTGGCCTCCGCTTCAGCCTTGGCCCTGGCTTCCTCCTCCGCCTTCCGGCGGGCTTCCTCAGCCAGTCTCTGTTCCTCTAACTGACGGGCAGCCTGCTCCTGCTCGGCCTTCCTGGCGGCGATCGCCTCCAGGTGAGCCGCTTCAGCGGCTGCTCTGCGGCGGGCCTGCTCTTCTGTGCGCTGACGGATCTCTTCTTCCTCCGCCAGACGGATCTCCTCAGCGGCTGCCGCGCTGGCTTCCTCTTCGCTGTTCAGTCTGTCGATCTCGGCCTTCTTCTTCGCCTCTGCCTCAGCTCTGGCTTCTTCCAATGCCTTGGCTCTGGCTTCTTCCTCTGCCTTCTGCCGGGCCCGCTGCTTCTCCTGAGCTTCGATCCTGGCCAGGACATCGCTCTCCAGGGGCTTGGGCTCATAGAGCTTCACTGCCCCTTCCTTCTCGAGGAATTCGTCCATGGTCATCTCTTCCTGTCTGGAATCGAATCTCTCCGCGGCGATCTGATCTGCCTTCGACTGTTCTCTGCCGATGGTGCCGGATCCTTTGATCTTCTCATATTCTCTGTCCAGGAGCTCCTGGAACTCTGCATTCTTCCTGCTGAATGTATGGAATCTCCCCAGCTCGCCAAGAGCGGACTCTTCGACCGGCGCCGGCTCTGAAGCTGCCGCCTCTCTGGCTTCCTTCACTTCCTCCGCGGGCACTACCCTGTCGAAGATCTCGGCCACCCGGATCCCCTCCGATGATTTAGTCTCCTTCTTCGGGGGCTCCGCCGGTCTTCTGACCTCCGCTCTTCTGGGTACTACGTCCGGGACCTTATCGGGATCTGTATTCCAGTCAAAATCGATGTCCTCGGTCTTCTCGACGACATTGCTGTCCGGATATTCGGAAACATCCCACCGCATCTCCTCGAGGAAGGGCTTCCTGGGCGCTTCCTGGACGGGCGCTGCCGGTTTCTCAGGCTCCGCCTTGGGGGCGGCCGGTACTTCCGGGGCCTTCGGCGCTGCCGGCTCTTCCACCTTCGGGGCCGCAGCCTTAGGCTCTTCCTGAGGGGCCGCAGCCTCGGGCTGCTCCTCTACCTGTCTTGTTCCGCAGTGAAAACAGAAAATAGCGTCATCGGGCAGTTCAGTTCCGCAATGTTTACAAAGCATAGGGTCCTCCTGTGTTTGGTCTGTATTCTAACCTCTTATGGGCACACTTCTCATAAATATCACTTATTATACACCAGATTCCAAGGTTTTTCTACCTTTTCTTCAAAATAATGGGATAAAAAGGAGGCTGCCGCATCTGACCGATGCGGCAGCCCTGTGTTCTGAATACAGTTTATCAAAATCGCTCTGCCAGCCTTTACTCGTCGAAGGTCATCTCCGGCGGAAGCTCCTTGAAGCCCTTGGTCTTGATCAGCAGATAAACGAATCCGATGGCCAGCCAGATGGTTCCCAGGATCTTGGCTCCCTTGCCGACGAAGATGAAGGCGATGGCCAGGATGACCGCTCCCAGGATGGGCAGGACCATGTACATGATCTTGTTCTTAGCTCCGTCCCGCAGCCCTTCATGGCGGTAGAAGTGCATGTAGACGGAGATGTTGACCATGACGAATCCCAGGATACAGCCGTAGGAGACCAGCTCAGCCGCACCCATCAGGTTGTCGGCGTAGAAGATGCCGGTGCATCCGATGACCGATACCAGAAGGATATTGTAGGTCGGCGTATGGAACTTGGGAGAAATGTGTCCGAAGAATTTCTTGGGCAGGATGTTGTCCCGGCCCATGCCCAGAAGCAGGCGGGAGACTGCTCCCATGCCGGCCATGGCGCAGACCAGAGACGCGCAGTTATCGACCACGAAGAAGATGTCGGCCATGAAGTCGTATCCGATGGCCGGGTAGAACTCGAAGATGCCCGTATCCGGATCCTGGATCTGGGTGACCGCGTCAGGCCAGGCGATGTTCAGGCAGTAGGCCGTGATGAAGAAGATGATGCCGGCTCCCAGGCAGACGCCCATGATGGCCGGGGTCATGGCCTTTTCCGGATCCTTGGTCTCCTCCGCCATGGTGGTCACCGCGTCAAATCCAACAAAGGATACGCACAGGATGGCAGACGCTTCCAGAACTGCCTTGAAATCGAAGGTCTCCGGGTTGAAGAAGGCAACTGCCGAGAATACATGGCCGGCCCCGTTTCCTCCGCTGACATAGTAGACGCAGAGGATGATGGTGGCCAGGGTAAAGGCCAGCTGGGCGATGATGATGATGGTATCGATCATGGAAGCTGTCTTGGCTCCGATGATATTGACCACCGCTCCGAAAGCAGCCAGTACGACAACGATGACCCATACCGGGATAGCCGGGAAATACTCATTGATATAGATGCCCAGGAGCAGGTAGCAGACCATAGGCAAAAGCAGGTAGTCCAGCATCATGACCCAGCCGGTCAGGAAGCCGATATGGGGCTGGACGGATTTGTTGACGTAGACATAGGCGGACCCGGCCGTAGGATAGGCCTTGACCATCCGGGTATAGCTGTATGCCGTTACCGTCATCAGCAGGGTGGTGATCAGCAGGGCCAGAGGATACATGCCTCCGGTCGCCGGCGTCCAGATACCGTAGTAGTTAAAGACGACGGTCGGGGCCAGATAGGCCAGGCCGAAGCCGATCAGCAGGGGGACAGACAGGGTTCGTTTCAGCTGTCCCTGGTTCTGAAGTTCACTCATTGTGCACCTCCTTAAGCAAAACAAGATGATAATAGCGTTTATTTGACATATGAAAAAATTATGATAAACTTTTTTTATTCACAGCACCCAGAGCACCGGATGGAGGTCAATATGGATTCACGAAAAGTCGTCAATATCTTTTGCCTTTGCGTCGGCATAGCCGTCTTTCTGCTTGCCGTCGTCGGTGCCACCGGTGCCCTCTCCTTCATTTATCCCCAGAGGGTCTGGCTGCTCTTTTTCTTCTCATCCATAATCATTATCTGGTCGGGCCTGTCCCTTTGGCGCAGGCGGTAGAAAGGCTGGGCCAGCCTTTGCGCGAGCTCCGGCCTAGTTCCTCTCTACGGTCAGACTGCTGCTGATCTTTCGCGCCTGGCCTTCATAGATGACCAGGTCCGCGTCCACCTTAGCGATCTCTTCTGCCGGAGTTTCGAAGATATCTCTGTTCAGGACGACCAGGTTGGCCAGCTTGCCCGCCTCGATGGTCCCCATCCGGTCAAGAAGCCGCATCCTCAGAGCATTATTGTAGGTATATCCCCGGATCAGGTCGGTCAGGGGCAGTTTGGCTGTCTCCGGCGGGCGGACGCTGCCCGGATACTTTTCGGGATCAAGGGGCAGGAACATGTCCACTCTGGTCATGGCCGTCTGCATGCCGATGAAGGGGTTCGCCCGGATGGCTTCCTGGTAGGTGAAGACGTCGCTGGAATAGCCGACGATCCCGCCTCCGGCGATGATCTTGGTGAAATCGTACATCCGGTACCAGCGGTCTCCCAGGTATTCTCTGGCCACTTCGCCGAAGTATCCGCCGGACCAGTGGGTGGACCAGTCGATGAAGATGCCCAG
>CAMOZS010000044.1 GCA_946631075.1 uncultured Bacillota bacterium
AACCCCCAACCTGCTGATTACAAATCAGCTGCTCTACCGTTGAGCCACGCCAGCGAGGTGCGCGCGTTCACCAGGTGAATTAGCACCCGACGCAGTTATTAACTATACACGAATCGGGCTTTTCTGTCAAGCGATTTTCCAAAACAATTCCTAAACTTTTTCCTCGATCACACTCGTTGCAAGTCTCTTGTACTTTCGATGACCAGAGCCGTTCCGGAGGTCATATTGGCAAGGGCGGCGGTCACCGTCTCCTCATCCTCCTCCTGGCACAAAAGCTGGACGGTCACCTTCTCCCCGTAATCCGTGTCGGCGATGACAAAAGACTGAGGAACGGAAAGATCCTCCGACGCCATCTTCATGAGACGGTCCAGATAAGTGTATTCGATCCTTACGCTCAGGCGGCAGACGCTGCAGACGCTGCAGATCCCGGCCTCCTCCACCGCCAGCCTGGCGCTGGAAGAGTAGGCCCGGACGAGACCGCCGGTCCCCAGCTTGATCCCGCCGAAATATCTGGTCACGACCACCACCAGATTGGTCAGACCTTCTCCCACGAGCAGCTGGACCATGGGCGCTCCCGAAGTCCCCTGGGGCTCTCCGTCATCGCTGGCCCACTGGATCTGTGCCTTGTCACCCAGCACCATGGCAGGCACGTTATGGGTGGCGTCCCGGTACCTGGCCCGGATGGATGCGATGAATTCCTCCGCTTCCTCCCGGCTCTCCACCGGCTTGATATGGGCTATGAATCTGGACTTTTCTATCGTCTGCGGCACCGACGCCTCGGCCCGCACGGTTTTATACAGTTCCATCCTCTACCTCGTATTCCTTATATCTGCCCTGATCCTCCCTGCGGAACTTCCCGGTCAGCCTGGTTCCATTCTCCTCATATTCCATGGAATCCACCTGGCCGTTCTCGCAGAGGGCGGAAACGATCCTGCCTCTGTCATAGGGGACCAGGAAACTGGTCCGGACCATATCTCCGGTCAGTCTGCTGTCGATCATCTCCAGCAGCAGGTCCATGTTCTCCCCGGTCTTAGCAGAAACGAAGACGGCGTCTGAGCCGCTGGTATCCAGGGGCCGCTCCTCCGTCAGGTCGATCTTGTTGTAGACCATGATCCTCTCCGCCCGGCTGCCGCGGATCTCCCGCATGACCTTCTCGGCCACTTCGATCTGAAAATCCCTCTCCTCATAAGAGGTATCAGCCACATGCAAAAGCAGGTCCGCGTCCCGGACCTCCTCCAGGGTGGACTTGAAGGCCTCCACAAGGGCGTGGGGCAGCTTGCTGACGAATCCGACCGTATCGATCAGGATAAAGTCCGCCCCCTGCTCCGGGCTGATCTTCCGGTGCTGGGGATCCAGGGTAGCGAAAAGCATGTCCTTGGATCCGACCGCCTTTTCCTCCCTGCTGGTCATCTCCAGGATCCGGTTCATAATAGCCGATTTTCCCGCGTTGGTATAGCCCATGAGGGCGACCACCGGGATCTGGGAACGGGTCCGTTCCTCCCTCTGCAGGCTCCGGGTCGCGGCGCATTTCTTCAGCTCCGCACGTATATCATCGATCCGGCCGGCGATGTGGCGCCGGTCCGTCTCCAGCTTTTTCTCACCCGGGCCCCGGGTCCCGATGCCGCCGCCCAGCCTGGACAGAGACCTGCCGAAGCCGGTCAGCCGGGGAAGCCGGTACTGGAGCTGGGCCAGCTCGACCTGCAGCTTGCCCTCCCGCGAGGTCGCCCTTGAGGCGAAGATATCCAGGATCAGGATGGTCCGGTCGATCACCCGGCAGCCCAGGGCCGTCTCCAGATTCCTCAGCTGTATACCGCTCAGTTCATCGTTGAAGATGACCGTATCCGCCTCCATGCTCTCGCAAAGGCTGGCCAGTTCCTCGACCTTGCCCCTGCCCAGATAGGTGGCCGACTCCGGTTTCTGCCGGTACTGGACCAGCCGTCCGATCACTTCCACTCCGTCCGCCTCGGCAAGGCCCTCCAGCTCATCCATCGAATGTTCGATGGTCTCATCGAAGGCGACCGCCGCCAGGATGGCCCGGTACTCATCGTCCCTCAGGACTTCATTCTCTTCACTGAATCTTATCATAATCCAATCACTAGAAAAGCAGGCATACCTGACGCAGTATACCTGCCTTTGGTTTCAGCATGGTTTCCCGTCTCAGACGGTCATCCTCTCCAGTTCGTCCTTGAACTTGTCGTTCAGGATCTTGATCCTGGTTCCCTTCATTCCCAGAGATCTGGACTCGATCACGCCGGCGCTCTCCAGCTTGCGCAGAGCATTGACGATGACCGACCGGGTGATGCCGGACCGGTCCGCGATCTTGCTTGCGACCAGGAGGCCCTCATCCCCTTCCAGCTCTGCGAATATCTGCTGGACCGCTTCCACTTCGGAATAGGAAAGGGTGCCGATGGCCATGCGGACCATGGATACCTGACGCTCCTCGGCTTCTTCTTCCTCGGTCTTCCTCCTCTGGATCTCCAGTCCGACGACAGTTGCTCCGATCTCTCCCAGGACCAGGTCCTCATCGGAGAACTCCGGCTCATGTCTTACCATGATCAGGGTGCCCCAGCGCTTGCCGCCGCCCAGGATGGGGATCACGGTATGGAGCTTGTCGGCAGTGTCGTAATCGTATTTGAATATCTCCAGGACCCGGTCGCCGGTCAGGTTGGCCGCAGTCTGATCAAGTTTCATGAACTCGTCATTGTACTCCGCCGGAAACAGTTCATTGCCTGTTTCCGAGTCGATCATGGTCGGGCTGTCCGATTTGATCTTATATGCGACGCCGAGAACCTTTCCTCTGACATTGGCGACGTAAACATTAGCGTCGAGCATATCGCTCAGTATGCCGCACATCTCATTAAAGGAGAATGCTCCGGTCGGGCTCTCCTGCAGTAACCAGTTCAACTTTCTGACTTTACTTAAAATGTCACTCATCGTTCACCTCTTCAGCGTTTGCATCTCTTTTCAACGGTTATTATATACTAACCCTCTGTCAATTGACAACCGTATAATTTTGATTTTTCTAAAAAATGGTACTAATTTGCGTATTCCGAAATATTCTTCCTATACTTCCGGCCGTCAAATACAGAAAACAGAGCGCCGGCCTCTTGTGCCGGCGCCCTGGACGCTGATCTCGGTAAGAGCTTCCTAGAGGATGAATCTGTCGATATCCTCCGGATGGATCTTTTCCGCAAAGATCTCTTTGACATAATCCTGGTCGATCACGACCTTTTCCAGTTCCATATCAGGAATATTGAAAGAGATGTCCTCCAGCAGCCGCTCCAGGATGGTGTGCAGGCGCCGGGCACCGATGTTCTCTGTCTGCTCGTTCATCAGGAAGGCCATCTCAGCAATCTCATCCACCGCCTCATCGGTGAATTCGATCTCGATCCCCTCGGTCTCAAGAAGGGCCTTGTGCTGCTTCAGCAGAGCGTTCTCGGGAATGGTAAGGATCTTGACAAAGGTATCCTTGTCCAGATTCTCCAGTTCGACCCGGATCGGGAAACGTCCCTGCAGCTCCGGGATCAGGTCGGTCGGCTTGGCCGTATGGAAGGCTCCCGCGCCGATAAAGAGGATATGGTCGGTCTTGACCGGTCCGTACTTGGTGTTGATGACGCTTCCCTCAACGATCGGAAGGATGTCTCTCTGCACGCCCTCTCTGGAAACGTCGGCCCCGCTTCTGTATCCGGACCCGGACGCGATCTTATCGATCTCGTCGATAAAGATGATCCCGTTCTGCTCGCAGTTCTCCAGGGCATCGTCCGTCACCTGATCCATATCGATCAGGTTCTGGGCCTCTTCCTCCCTCAGGATCTTCCTGGCGTCCCGGACCCTTACCTTCTTGTTCTTTTTCTTCTTAGGCGCCATGTCGCCGAAAATATTGCCGATGGCGATGGACATGCCCTCATTGCCCATGTCCAGCTGGTTGGTCTTGGGCTGGTCAGTGACCTGGATCTCGATGTACTGCTCCTCCAGGAGTCCGTCCCGCAGCTGCTGGCGGACCTGTTCTCTGGCAAGCTCCGTATCCATCTCATTATCGCCGGCTGCCGAAGCGGCCTGCTGCTGTTCGTACTGTTCCTTCTGGCTGACGTATCCGCTGTTGCCCAGGATGAAATCAAAAGGCCCGCGGCTCGTCGCGGCGGAAGTATTCCTCCCCTTTCCGGGAATGATCGCCTCGATGATCCTCTCCTCGACCAGCTCGTCCGCGATGGAGTATTTCTCCTCCAGCATGGCCTGCTTGGTGATCCGGATGGAGGCCTCCATCAGATCTCTGACCATGGAATCCACGTCACGGCCGACGTAGCCGACCTCGGTGAACTTGGTGGCTTCCACCTTGACGAAAGGCGCGTCCATCAGCTTGGCCAGACGGCGGGCGATCTCGGTCTTACCGCAGCCGGTAGGTCCCATCATAAGAATGTTCTTGGGCGTGATCTCTTCTCTCATCTTTTCCGGAAGCAGGCTTCTCCTGTACCGGTTTCTCAGAGCGATGGCCACCGACTTCTTGGCGTCATCCTGACCGATGATATATTTATCCAGTTCACCGACGATCTCCTTCGGTGTCATCTGGTAGAGTTTGTTTGCCATGATATATATCTCGCCTCCTATAACTTCTCTACTGAAATGTGATCATTGGTATAGACACAGATCGACGCGGCGATCTCCAGAGATTTCCGGACGATCTCCTCCGCTGAGAGGTCTGTATTGTTGTACAGGGCGTTGGCTGCCGCGTAGGCGTAGTTGCCGCCGGAACCGATCGCCACGAAAGGCTGATCCGGCTCTATGACTTCACCGGTACCGGAAATGATCAGCAGATCCTCCCTGTCGGCTACGATCATCAGGGCCTCCAGATTCCTCACCGCCTTATCCGAGCGCCAGAGCTGGGCCAGAGCGACCGCTGCCCTCTTCAGGTTGCCGCCGTGCTCATCCAGTTTGCTCTCGAACTTTTCGGTCAGAGAGAAGGCGTCCGCTACAGATCCCGCAAAACCTGTGATGATCGTGTTTCTGTAGATCTTTTTGACCTTCTTGGCTCCGTTTTTCATGATCGCGGTCTCGCCCATGGTCACCTGACCGTCTCCGCCGATACAGATATCGTCAGCGCTCCGCTTGACTGCCACGATCGTCGTTGCATGAAATTGTCCCATCTGTAATCCTCCGTTTTCAAAGTGTATCTTTATTATACACTTTATTCCTTATATTTACACTCCCTGTTTGAGCATTGATAGTCGTAGTTCTTGGTCTTCTTCTCGACCAGGAGGCTTCCGCATTCCGGGCACTTCTTATCGACCGGCCGGTTCCAGAAGACCTGGGTGCAGTCGGGATAACCGGAGCAGCCGTAGAAGACACGTCCCCGCTTGCTCCGCTTTTCGAGGATGTCACCGCCGCAGGAGGGGCACTTGACCCCGGTCTTGATGATGATCGGGCGGGTATTCCTGCATTCCGGATAACCGGTGCAGCCGATAAAATCACCGAAGGGCCCGTGCTTGATGGCCAGAGGCTTGCCGCACAGTTCGCAGTTCTCCCCGGTCAGCTCGATCTCCGGTTCCATCTTCTCGATCTCTTCGTTGGCCCGCTTCAGTTCCTCTTCGAAATCTCCGTAAAAGCCTTCGATGACGCTCTTCCAGGGAACGCCCTTGCTCTCCACGTCGTCCAGCTTTTCCTCCATCTCCGCCGTGAAGCCGGCGTCGACGATCTCATGGAAATAGTCGGTCAGGATGTCCGTGACCATAAAGCCCAGGTCGGTCGGGACCAGGGATTTCTTCTCTTTGCGGATATATTTACGGTCGCCCAGGGTCGCCACGATGGGGGCGTAGGTACTGGGACGGCCGATGTCCTTCTCCTCCAGATCCCTGACCAGGCTGGCTTCGGTGAATCTGGCCGGCGGCTGGGTGAAGTTCTGCTCCCCTTCCACCTTCTCAGCAGGGATGGTCTCCCCCTGAGTCAGTTCCGGAAGCCACTTGTTCTCTTCGTCGTTCTTGGCAGAATCATAGATCTTCAGGAAACCGTCGAAGAGCAGTTTCTGCCCGGAAGCTCTGAAGCCGTAGATCCCGTTGCGGATATCGATGCTGACCGCGTTGAACCTGGCCGGCGACATCTGGCTGGCGATAAAGCGGTTCCAGATCAGCCGGTAGAGCTGATACTGATCCTTGGTCAGCTGATCCTTGATCATCTCCGGTTCCAGTTCTATGTGGGAAGGACGGATGGCCTCGTGGGCATCCTGGACTTCCTTCTTGCGGTTGGTGTAGACGGTCCCCTCGTAATACTTCTCTCCCAGGTGGTCCGTGATGTATTCCCTGGCCGCGGTCCTGGATTCATCCGAGAGACGGACCGAGTCGGTTCTGATATAGGAAACCAGACCAACGGTCCCCATCCCCTTGATCTCAACGCCCTCGTACAGCTGCTGGGCGATCATCATGGTCTTGCGGGTGGTGAAGTTGATCTTGTTTGCTGCATCCTGCTGCATGCTGCTGGTGGTGAAGGGCGGAGCCGGCTTCCTCTGCCGGTCCTTCTCTTCCACCTTGGCTACCTCGAAAGAGCCCTCTCCCAGTTCCTTCAGGATCTGATCGCTCTCTTCCCGGCTCCTGACGGTGATCTTCTGATCATCCCGGCTGGCCAGTCTGGCCTGGAAAGGACTTCCCTTCCTGAAATCCGCTGTGATGGTCCAGAATTCCTCCGGAACAAAGTTCTGGATCTCCCTTTCCCTGTCACAGATGATCTTCAGGGCCGCCGACTGTACCCGGCCGGCGCTCAGCCCTCTGCGGATCTTGGTCCACAGCAGAGGCGAGATCTGGTATCCCACCAGCCGGTCCAGGACTCTTCTGGCCTGCTGGGCGTCCACCAGGCTGATGTCGATGGGTCTGGGATTCTTGATGGCTTCCTTTATGGCCTTCTTGGTGATCTCGTTGAACACGATCCTGCAGGGGGTATCCTGATCGATCCCCAGGATCCAGGCCAGGTGCCAGGAGATGGCTTCTCCCTCGCGGTCAAGGTCGGTTGCCAGATATACTTTGGAAGCCTTCTTCGCTTCCTTCTTCAGTTCCCTGATGACGGGGCCCTTGCCCCGGATATTGATATACTGCGGCTCGAAGTCATTCTCGATGTCGATTCCCAGTTTGCTTTTCGGAAGGTCTCTTACATGTCCTACGGAAGCAACGACTTTGTATCTGCTCCCAAGAAACTTACCAATGGTTTTAGCCTTCGATGGCGACTCCACGATCACCAGTGTTTTTTTCGCCGGCTTCTTTTTCGCTGCCATGAAAACTCCTCCTTTTCTAATATCATACGGCGCTTATTATAGGAAAAAACTCAGCGCTTTGCAAGGAAAAATTTCCCGGCCGCGGACGTAATGATCCCTTTCAGTTCCAGGGAGGAAAGAATCGGCAGCAAGTAGCGGGGCTGGCGGGAAAGCCTGAGGCAGAGCTCGTCCGGGCTCATTTCTCCCCCTTCCGCAAGCAGCCGGTAGATCTGGGCTTCCGACTCCGAAAGGGAAGGCATGGGCCTTTGGCCGGCCCGGGGCAGACCCAGGTATTCCAGGACATCATTGACCGATGTGACCGCCTGGACTCCCTCCCGGATCAGCTGATTCGTCCCTATATTATACTGGCTGTCGATATTGCCCGGCACCGCCAGGACGTCCCGTCCCTGATCGGCCGCAAGTTCCGCCGTGATCAGAGCCCCGCTCCTCAGCCTGGCCTGCACCACGATGGTCAGCTCCGACATCCCGCTGATGATCCTGTTCCTCTGGGGAAAATGGTAGCGGGCAGCCGGCGTTCCCGGCGGATATTCGGAAAGGATCAGGCCCCGGCTTTGAATGGCTTCTTTGAGCTGCGCGTTCTCCCTGGGATAACATATGTCCACCCCGGTCCCCAGCACAGCGATCGTCCCGCCCCCGGCCTCCAGGGCTCCCCGGTGAGCGCAGCTGTCGATCCCCGAGGCCATCCCGCTCACGACAGCGATGCCCCGCTCCGCCAGGGCCCCGGCGATGGCCCTTGCCGTGTTTCTCCCGTAATTGGTCGTCGTCCTTGATCCCACCACGGAAACGCACCGCTCCTTCAGCAGTTCCTCCCGCCCTATATAATAGAGGGTTTTGGGATGATCCCTGATATCCTGGAGCATGGCCGGGTACAAAGGCTGGCCTGCCGAGACCGTCCGGATCATGTTCTCGATCCTCCTGTCCTTATTCTCGATCCTCCTGTCCATATGTCAACTCCTCCTCTTTCCTATATCCTCTTCCGAAAACCGGTACATCAGGGCCTCGGACAGATGGTCCGGCTCGATCCCGTCCTTTCCCTCAAGGTCCGCGATGGTCATGGCGATCTTCAGGACCTTGTGATAGCCCCGCATGGTCAGATCCATTCCCGAAAAAGCCTCCTTCATCTTCTTCCGGCAGGGCTCATCCAGGACGCAGAACCTGCGGATGCCGGTCTCGTCCAGTCCCCCGTTGCTTCGGTAGCGGCTTCCCCGGTAGCGGTCCTCCTGCCTTTGCATGGCCAGGCATACCTGCCGCCGCATGTCCTCTGAGCTGACCGGCTTTCTCCCTTCCCCGGGCGCAAAGATTTCCTTCTCCGCCACCGGCAGGATCTTGATGTGCATATCGATCCGGTCGGAAAAGGGTCCGGCCAGTCTCCTCCGGTGGCTGGCCAGCTGGCCTCCCGTGCAGGTACAGATCCGTTTCTCATCCCAGAGGTAGCCGCACTTGCAGGGGTTGGAGGCCACCACGACCATGACCCTGGCCGGGAAGATGACCTCCTCCTGCCGCCGCATGATCCGGACCAGTCCCTCCTCCACCGGCTGCCTGAGGGCGTCGATGACCCTGCTGTCGAACTCCCCCAGCTCGTCCAGAAACAGGACGCCTCTGTGGGCCAGGGAAAGCTCTCCCGGCTTGGCCCTGGCTCCTCCTCCCACCAGGCCCGCCATGGTGATGGACTGGTGGGGACTGCGAAAGGGCCTTCCCTTTATTACCGGCATTCCGGGTCCCAGAAGGCCTGCCACGCTGTAGATCCCCATGATCTCCAGCCTTTCCTCATAGCTTAAGGGAGGCAGGATGGTCGGAAGCCTTCTGGCCAGCATGGTCTTGCCGCAGCCGGGGCCTCCCATCATCAGCATCCCGTGATTTCCGGCCGCTGCGATCATCATGGCCCGCTTGGCGCTCTCCTGACCGATGACCTGGGAATAGTCCACATCGTACGCCTCCGGCGCCTGCCCCTGTCCTCCCCGGAAGGCGGGGACGGGCCTGCTGCCGCTGATGTGATCTACGGCCTGGCGGATGGTTTTCACCGGCAGGATCCGGACATCCCGCAGGATCCCGGCTTCCTCCGCGTTCTCCGCCGGAAGGATGATGCTGCGGATCCCTGCCGCCCGCAGGCTGATGGCCAAAGGCAGGGCCCCCTGGACCGGATTGACCGTCCCGTCCAGGGAGACCTCTCCCAGAAAGGCCGTATCCCCGGGAGGCACTATCCCCTCCATGAGAAAAATGATGCTGAGGGCGATGGGCAGGTCGAAATGGCTGCCCTCCTTCGGCCGGTCGGCGGGGACCAGATTCACCGTGATCCGCTCATTGGGGAAGGAATAGCCGCTGTTCATGATGGCCGGCCGCAGCCGCTTGCAGGATTCCCGGATCGTCGTGTCCGCAAGTCCCACCACGCTGAAATCCGGCATTCCCCTCCTCAGGTCCGTCTCCACCGTGACCGGGTAACCCTCGACCCCGGTCAGGCTGGCCGTCTGTATCTTCATCAGCATCGCTTCCGCCTCCCTTCAAAAAGCGTTGACATGGTGTTCCGTCACAATCTCGATCACCTGATAATCGACCCTGCGGGGGAAATAGCCCAGCTTCTTCATCTCCTCGATATAGCGGCTGGCTGTGCGCCGGATCCGCTTCTTCTTCTCGAAGGTGACCGCTTCACAGGGCCGGCCGAAATCAAAGCCCTGCCTGGTCTTCACCTCCACGAAGCACAGCTCCCCGTACCGCTCAGCGATGATATCGATCTCCCCCTCCCGGCAACGGTAATTCCGGCGCAGGATATCGTAGCCCTTCTCCCGCAGGATCTCCGCCGCCATATTCTCTCCGATCTCTCCCAGTTTCTTTTTGTCCATAGCCTTTTTGAATTCCTTTTATTTACTTATATTTACATTTTATGGTAACCATTATACATTTCCATATATTTCCTGTCAAGCAAAAACCGCCGGGCATTTCCCGGCGGCGTTTTTCTTTCTTCTTATATCTCTTCTGTTTCTGCCCGATCAGGCCAGCACGAATTTCTCGATGGCGTCCGCCACCCCGTCCTCGTGGTTGGTGGGAGCGATGTATTTGGCGATCTTCTTGACCTCCGGCTTGGCGTTGCCTACCGCGACCGGAGTCCCGGACTCCAGAAGCATGGCGATGTCATTGGGGCTGTCTCCGATGGCCATCATCTCATCCTGCCGGATCCCCAGAAGCTTGCCCATCTGCCGCAGGGCGTCGGCCTTGCTGGTGGTCGCCCCTCCGATCTCCAGATTGTGATCGAAGGAACTGGTGATGGTGGCCTCGGGCAGCTGGATCAGCTTCTCGTACATGGCCGGCTTTTCGGACAGGTCCTCGAAATTCACGTTGATATTCTCCAGGTGCTGATCGTTGTCCAGCATGAACTGATAGAGATCATCCACCGGATTCCTGGTATTGAGGATGTAATCCACATCTCTGAAGCAGCTGCGGGTCCTCTCCACCTCACGGTAATACCAGCCCTCGATATAGGCGACCCCCTTCACGAAGGTCTCCAGCACA
>CAMOZS010000045.1 GCA_946631075.1 uncultured Bacillota bacterium
CTATTGCAGCGCTTCCTTCAGCACTGCCAGATTATCTTCCATAATCCCTGTATAGGATGTTCCGCTGCCGGCTTCTTCACTGGTCACCGACTGCATGGAATTCATGGTCAGGATCTTCTGGTCCTTTTTCCTGGTCGTCCGGACCACCGTATCCGCGATTTTCTGATCCGAATTCTCGATAGTCATGATACAGGGCAGGTCCAGCTGGTCCATTTTCTTGGCCAGGAACTGGATGGTCTCAAAACTGGCTTCGCTCTCCGCCGAACACCCGACGAAGGCCGCGTAGTAATCAAGTCCGTAGTCATCGGTCAGATAGCGGAAGGGGAACCTGTCTCCGAAGAGCAGGGTCTTCCCGGCCGCCTTGTCCACGGTATCCTTGTATTTCTGGTCCAGGTCGGCAAGCTGCTTCTGGTATTCTTCCAGATTGGCTTCGTAGACCGCCTGGTTGTCAGGATCGATCTCAGCGATGGCTTCCTCGATGGCAGCGCACAGAAGAGAGCTGTTCTTCAGGGACAGCCAGACATGTTCGTCCAGTTCCGGTCCCTCCTCTTCTTCTGCTTCCATGCCCTCGACGACTTCTTCTTCCTTGGCCTGGTCTCCTAAGACTTCAAGCAGATTGATCGTTTTCATATCCTTATTGACCGCGCTCTGCAAGGCGTCCTCCACCCACTCATCGGATTCTCCTCCGACGTAGATGAAGAGATCGCAGGTCGAGACCTTCATCATGTCTTCGGATGTGGGCTGGAAGCTGTGCAGGTCGACTCCCGAATCAAGGAGCATGGTCACTTCCGCGCCGGCCGGATTGTCGCCCAGGATGTTCATCGTCCAGTCATATTCAGGGAAGATGGTGGCGACGATCTGGATCCCATCCTTATCCCCTGTGTCCTGTGTGTTCTGATCGTCCCCGGACCCGCAGGCCGCCAGCATCACCGCCATAAAGGTGAGGATCAGTACTGATACTATTGTTTTCTTCATATTATCATTTTCTGTCTGCTGCTATGCTCTCCTGTTAACATTGCTTTACCTCTGCAATTACTTTATCACCCTAAAGCACTGGTGTCAAATCAAACCCGTCCCCTCAGCCTCTCCAGCTGTTCCTCTGTGATATGGATCACCCGGCCTCCCGGAGGATCGATGGCCTTGTCTCCGTAGACCATCCAGACCGCGTCCAGAGCCTCCCCGGGCATGTCCGCTTCTCCGTCGGTAAAGATGATCCGGTTATCCACCCTCAGAGAAAAGGCTCCGGCCGCCGCGTTGAAGTCGGTCCCTCCCCCTCCCTCCAGGGGCATCTGCTCGATATCCTCCTCGGTCCGGATCTCATGGAAGCCGTAGAAGACCGTATCAAAACAGCCGGCCCAGACTCTGGACCTCTGCAGGATGTTCCTGCACTCCCGCAGGAAATTCCTCAGCAGTTCGTCATCCACCGACCAGCTGGTATCCAGCACGATCTCGGTTTCCGGCATGGGACGTTCCTCCAGGATGGGACGGACGATCCCGTCCTCCAGGACCGCGTGCTCCATGGACCAGTCCACCCCGTAGTTTACTGTATCCCTCAGGATCATCCTCCAGTCCAGGATCGGCCCGGCAGAACCGATCTGTCCGATGTTCCTCACGTCCGGATCCACGTCATTGCCCGCCTGGGACACCTTCTGAGAGATCAGGGCTTCCTCTGCCTCTTTCTCATCCTGATCCTGGCCGGGCTCCTCCTGCTCCTCCCGGGGCAGGTCACGGTCCTGGGGATCCTGGATCATCTCCTGTATCTTCTGCAGCTGGTCCAGAAGTTCTTCTTCCTTCTCCTCCAGCTCCTTCTGTTCCTGCTCGGCGGCCTCTTCCCACATGCTGTGGTCATCCTCATCCTGACCGGTCTCTGTTCCTCCCGGCTCCTGGCCCCCTTCTCCTGATCCGGGCCCCTCCGGCCTCTGCATGTTTCCTTCGATCAGATCCATGGCCAGCTTTTCCTCCATGAGGATCTCATAGTAGCCCTCCGCATCGTAATCGATGGCCTCGGGAAAGTCGATCGCATAGGGGGGAAGCGGCAGTCCGTCCCGCTTCAAAAGCTGGTTCACCACGGCGTCCGTCGCCTTCTTCCAGATGATCGGATCCCGTCCCCGGCTGCGGCGGACATGCTGGAAGGCCGCGTGGCACACCTCATGGGCCAGGGCGAAGACCTGACCGTCAAGGGAAAGGCCGGACAGCCATTCCGGGTTAAAAAAGACGGTCTTCCCGTCCCCGGCTGTCGTCCTCACCCGGTCCGACTCCTCGTATTCCAGTCCGGCGATCACGCTTCCGAAGAAGGGATATCTGGCCAGGACCTTGCGCTGGAGGCCTTCGATATCGAAACTCATCTGGCCGACCTCAGCGTATCAAAGACAGCCAGAAACTCAGTGCCCAGCCTTTGGACGAACTCCCGGGCCGGCTCCAGCTCCTCTTCATTCGCCTGGGACAGGCCCATGGTCGTCGCGTAGCGCTCCGATGTGTTGAGGGCCCTGACCTCTTCTTCCGTATAGTCTCCCTTGATCACTTTTTCCAGAGTGATGACCGGCTGGCTGCAGAACTGGACGAACTCGTCGGTGATCTCCTCACCGATCAGGGCCCGGAGCATCTCGGGCTGTCCGGTAGCGTAGAGCATCCTGGACGCCATCTCCCATTTTCTCGGGTCGGCGTTGGGTTTGATCCCGTCGTACCTGCTGCGCAGACTCTCACCTTTTTTGTAGGCGATGAAGGAATAGATGGCCGGGTGGATCTGGTTCTTTCTGGCCCACTGCAGCCATTTCTCCGTCGTCGTCTCGATGTAGACATGGGCGAAGCGGTTGAAGAAGGGGGCAGCGATCTGGTTTGCCGCCAGGGAATCCTGCATATCGTTTCCCGCCGCCACGACCCGGGCGTTGGGGGGCAGCTTCCACAGACCATTGACCTCCCGATCGAGAACGATGTTGAAGGCCATGCCCTGGATGCTGGGCAGGGCGTTGTTGATCTCATCAAAAAACACCACGTGGAACTTGTCCGGCTCGGCCTCGCACTTGGCCTTGACCTTCTTGTACCAGGTGGGCGGGATATCGATCATCTCGCCGGTTGACTGGTTATAGACGCTGCGGCCGTTCAGGCTGTCCGGGGTCGCGTTGCGCAGGTAGATGATCTCGCAGGTCGGATCGATCTGCTTGACCCGGGCGCTCTTTCCTTCAGAGGACGGTCCGTGGAGGAAGACCGCGATATCGCTTTCGATGGCTCCCCGGATGATATCTTCCTCGCTGACCTGCCCGAAAGTCAGCCCGTATGGGTTTCTCTTCTTTGCCTTTTCTTTCATTTCTTCTTCGTACTGTTTCCGTTCTTCACCGGTCATCTCCCGGACCATGCTGGGGACCAGTCCCTCCGCAAAGGCTGTGTTCAGGAAATGGTAAGCTTCTGTTTCCTCAAATGCGCCGTCGTAATAATTGCCGCTGCGAAAGCCAGGACCGCAGCTGATCACGGTCTGGCTGACCAGAAGGCGTGCTCCCGGATCCCAGAGCCAGCGGACCGGCTCGACCTGAAGCCACAGGAAGTCATCCTTCTTATAGACTCTGCCGTCGGACAGCTGACGGGGCCTTTCGGCGCTGTATGCCGCCCGGATATACTTGTGCTCCCGGAAGATGTATTCCTCGTGCTCCGCCTCATACCACTTGCCGGTCTTTCGCAGGCTTCCCGCGGCGTACTCGCTCTCCAGCTGCCGGGCTGTCTGCCGGTCGGTCACATACTGGGGATACTCTCCGTACAGGACTTCCGTGAAGCCGCTGATGTCTTCCCTGACCTGTCCTTCAAGCCGGGAGGGATCCTCACACTCCATCACCGGCCGCATGCCCTCCCGGGCATTGGCATAGGAGACCCTCCTCTCTCCGCTGGCATTGACCACGCATACGTCCCCTCCGCCGGCAGCGGAAGAGAGGGCCCATCGTCCGGTCCTTCCCCGTCCGGACGGGTCATCCTCTGTATGCTCACTGTCGCTGATGTCCGCTCCGGACAGGACCGCGAAGTCGGATACCGCGGTCCGTGTCCCCAGCCTTTGGATCAGCCCGATCCGGCGGTCACCAAATACCTGGTCCTCTGAGAGCAGCCCCAGGCGGGGCCGTGTTTCTTCCTTCATTCTATTCTTCTTCTCCTTCTTTCTTTGCTTCTTCTTCCTCCAGCTTCCGGTAGGCCACCTTGCCTACCAGGGTGGTCGGAAGCTCCCTGCGGAATTCGATATCATAGGGCATAGCGTACTTGGCGATGTGCTTTCTCCCGTATGCCATCAGTTCTTCCTTTGTCGCCTCATTGGCGGGCACCCCGTCCCTGAGCATGATGAATGCCTTGACCTTGTGCATCCGGTAGCTGTCCGGAACGCCGATGACGCAGCTCATATGCACCTTCTCGTGCGCGTCGAAAATGTTCTCCAGCTGGGCCGGATAGATATTGTAGCCGGAGCTGATGATCATCCGCTTGATCCTGCCTTTGAAGTAGATGAAACCCGCATCATCCATGGACCCCAGGTCTCCGGTATAGACCCAGGTCAGTCCGTCATCATGGGTCCGCAGGGTCTGCTCCGTCTCTTCCGGCATGTCCAGGTATCCCTTCATGACCGAGGGACCGGCGATCAGGATCTCCCCCTCCTGGCCGTAAGGAAGGGTCTTATCTGTTCCCGGCTCGACGATCTTGTAGTAGGTGTCGGGGAAGGGAATGCCGATGCTCCCCTCCCTGCTCTGGTTGGGCGGGGTCAGACAGGAGGCCGTGACACACTCGGTCGTTCCGAAGCCTTCCCTGATCTGGATCGAAGCGTTGTGGCCGTAGAGGAAACGGTCGAACTTCTTCTTCAGTTCCACCGAAAGGGAGTCCCCTCCGGAAAAGACGCCCTTGAGGCAGGAAAGGTCTGCCTTCTCCATGGCCGGAAGCCTTAGCAGGGCCTCGTACAGGGTCGGGACGCCGGCGATGAAATTGCACCTGTATTTGGTGATCAGCTTAGCGTAGCTTTTGGCCGTGAACCGGGGCACCAGAACGCAGCGGCCCCCCTGGGACAGCATGGTATGGATGCAGACGCCCAGGCCGAATCCGTGAAAGAGGGGCATGGCCGCCAGCATCCGGTCTCCCGGCCGGAACATGGGGTTGGCGGCGATGACCTGCTCACTCAGGGCATTGAAATTCAGATTGGTCAGTACGATCCCCTTGGTCTTGCCGGTCGTTCCTCCGGAATAGAGGATGACCGCCGGATCATCAGCCGACCGCTTCACCTCATAGTCGGGGAAGCTGGACCTGCCCAGTTTGATGAACTGCTTCCAGGAAATGATGGGAGCATCCTTGGGGATGGGTTCGATCTTGCGGCCTTCCGTGATCATATATCCGGCCCGGATCGGCCGGGTAAGCTCGTCCCGGATCCTGGCGATGATCACGTTGCGAAGCTCCGTGTTCCTGCGGATGGCTTCGATCTTACCGTAGAACTGATCCAGGGTGATGATGGTCGTGCTGTGGGACAGGTTCAGATATTCCTCGATCTCCTTCTCCGCCGACAGGGGATGGATCATGTTGGCTACCGCCCCTACCCGGTTGATGGCGTAGAACATATAGATAGCCTGGGGGCAGTTGGGCATGGCGATGGTGATCCGGTCGCCCTCCCGGACTCCTATGGTCCGCAGGGACCTGGCGCAGGCGTCGATCTGATGGAGCATCTGCCGGTAGCTGGTGGATTTGCCCATGAAATCAAAGGCTGTATGGGACGGGTAGGCTTTGGCCACGCCCCTGACCTTCTCGTACATGGTCCCCGCGCTGTATTCCAGCCGGCCGGGCAGGTCTCCCCGGTGGGCCAGCCAGGGGGCCGGTACCTTTTCGGGGACGGGGAATGTGATGGTCTTTTCGTTTTCAAATATCATAGATGTTTTTCCTTCTAGTCGTAGTCGATCTCTTCGGACAGGGGTCTTTCCAGAAGCTCAGGCTCCTCCAGAAGCTTTTTCAAAAGCCGGACAGACCTGGAATAATAGTATCCGTCGGCCAGACGTTCATCAACTGTGATGCCCAGGTCCAGACTGTCCCGCATATCATAGCTGCCGTCCTCCTCAAAGAAGGGCCGGATCTTCTTTTCTCCGATGATCACGAACAGGGAATTGGTCCCCCAGTTGGTCAGATGATGATAGCCGCTGCGCAGCTTGATGGACCCCAGGTTGGACAGGACGACCGAGGTATAATAGGGATCGCTTGAGATGACCGGGGCCGGGACCTTGCCGTGGACATCCAGCCTCCTTGCCAGCCAGGCGACAAAACGCACAAGGAAGAAAGGCAGTTTGGTCACGATGTCCATGGCCTCGGTAGACCCGTCCTTCTTCTCGCTTCGGCCGGCGTAGACCTGGCGGCGGATCTTCTCGTGGATAGTGTCGATGGTGTCGGTATCCTCCCCCCGGACGACCGCCAGGGCTTCCGCCCCGTGATCGGAAAACTTCTTTTTGATCACGAAGGACGAGGTGATCTCATTCCTCTCATAGATCCTTTTGTTCTGGATGAACCAGTTCAGCTTGGGCCGCAGGCAGATGGTCTTCATCACCGCCGTGACGACCAGGTGGAAGATGGTATACTTGAAGAAGTCCTCACCCTCCGGCAGGTCCGCCTCCAGCTGCTGGTTCTTCTTACTCAGATATTCATTGATATTGGTCAGATCGATCCGCTCGGAGATATAGGCTTCATTATCACACCTTGCCGGATAGAGCAGAGGCGTGATCACGTGCATCGAATCCAGCTTGCTGACAAGTCTGGCGTCCCGTCTTGCCATGGTTCCTTCCTTTCTGGGTCACTTCCTGTTTCAGTCGTTCAGCCGATCAGTCGTCTCAGCCGATCAGTCGAACAGAAGTCCTCCGGCCACTTCTTCTCTTACTTCCTTCCCCTTCAGAGCTTCGGTCAGGGCCAGGGCGAACTCCATGGCAAGGGCCGGTCCCTTCCCGGTAATGATATTGCCGCAGACCGTAACATTGGCTCCCGTTGCTTTGGCTCCTGCCAGTTCTTCTTCCATACCCGGATAGATGGTCGCCTCTTTTCCCTCCAGGATCCCGCACTGGGACAGGACCATGGGAGCGGCGCAGATGGCAGCCACTTTCTTTCCGGCCGCCGCGAAGGCTTTGATCTGATCGGTCAGACCGGCGTGGCTGCCCAGGTTGGTCGCGCCCGGAAGTCCTCCGGGCAGGACGATCATCTCACAGCTTCCGTAATCGGCCTCTTCAAACAGGAGGTCTGCTTCCACAGGGATCCCGTGGGTCCCGGTCACCATTTTATTTCCTGTTACCGAGACCGTCTTCGCGTCGACTCCGGCCCTGCGCAGGACATCGACCGCCGTCAGCGCTTCTACCTCTTCAAATCCTTCTGCCAGATGTATAAATACCATGATGATTCTCCTTATATTATTACATATTGATGTTCTTTTTTATCATACCACAAAACCGCCGGCCACACAGCCGGCGGTTTCATGTTGTTTCTATTTAATATGACTTTTTTAACCTTCCGTAAACAGCGGTGTGGAATAATACCGGTCGCCGCTGTCCGGCAGGAGGGCTACGATCACCTTGCCCTTGTTCTCGGGCTTCCTGGCGTATTCGATCCCCGCGTGCAGAGCCGCTCCGGAGGAAATCCCGACAGAGATTCCTTCCTTCTTGGCCAGATATCTGGCGGCCTTGAAGGCGTCTTCGTTGGTCGCCCGGAAGATCTCATCGTAGACGTCAGTGTTCAGTACATCCGGAACGAATCCTGCTCCGATGCCCTGGATCTTATGGACACCAGGCTTGCCCTCGGAGAGGACCGGCGAGTCATCCGGCTCAAGAGCGACGACCTTCACTTCCGGATTCTGTTCCTTCAGGTACTCACCGGTCCCGGTCACTGTGCCGCCGGTGCCGACGCCGGAAATGAATATGTCTACTTTCCCGTCCGTATCCTTCCAGATCTCCGGTCCGGTCGTTGCCTTGTGGATAGCCGGATTGGCCGGATTGACGAACTGGCCCGGGATGAAGCCGCCGGGGATCTCATCGGCCAGCTCATCAGCCTTTGCGATAGCTCCCTTCATGCCCTTGGCTCCCTCGGTCAGAACGATCTCGGCGCCGTAAGCCTTCAGGATATTTCTTCTCTCCACGCTCATGGTTTCCGGCATGGTCAGGATGGCCCGGTAGCCCTTCGCCGCTGCGATGGCCGCCAGACCGATCCCGGTATTGCCGGAGGTAGGTTCGATGATGACGGAGCCTTCCTTGAGAAGTCCCTTATCCTCCGCATCTTCGATCATGGATTTGGCTATTCTGTCCTTGACGCTGCCGGCCGGATTGAAGTATTCCAGCTTCAGCAGCAGGGTAGCTTCCAGGTTCAGGTCTTTTTCGATGTTGATCGCTTCGACCAGCGGTGTGTTTCCGATCAGTTCCAGTGTTCCTTTATAGATATTTCCCATGTTATTACCTTCTTTCTTTAATAATCACATTATTTGATTTATTTGATGGCCGCGAAGCCCTTTTCCAGGTCCGCGATGATATCGTCGATGTGTTCTGTACCTATGGACAGGCGGATGGTGCTCTGGGTGATCCCCTGATCCAGAAGTTCCTCCTCGGTCAGCTGGGAATGGGTCGTTGTGGCCGGATGGATGACCAGGCTCTTGACATCCGCGACATTGGCCAGCAGGGAGAAGATCTCCAGATGGTCGATGAAATTCCAGGCTTCCTCCTTGCCTCCCTTGATCTCGAAGGTGAAGATGGATGCTCCCCCGTTCGGGAAATATCTCTCATACAGCTCGTGGTCCGGATGGTCCGGAAGAGAGGGATGGTTGACCTTAGCCACCTGAGGATGATTGTTCAGGTACTCTACTACCTTCTTCGCGTTCTCCGCGTGTCTCTCAAGCCGCAGGGACAGGGTCTCCACCCCCTGCAAAAGCAGGAAAGCGCTGAGCGGAGCAAGGGTGGCTCCGGTATCCCTGAGCAGGATGGCCCGGATGTAGGTCACAAAGGCTGCCGGACCGACGGCATCGTAGAAGGATATGCCATGATAGCTGGGATTGGGATCCGCTATATGGGGGTACTTGCCGCTGGCTTTCCAGTCGAACCTGCCCGATTCTACGATGATGCCGCCCAGCGTGGTGCCGTGGCCGCCGATGAACTTGGTCGCTGAATGAACGACGATGTCAGCTCCGTGTTCGATCGGTCGGATCAGGTAAGGTGTTCCGAAGGTATTGTCGATGACCAGCGGCAGTCCGTGCCTGTGGGCGATCCCGGCGATCGCTTCGATGTCCGGGATGTCGCTGTTGGGATTGCCCAGGGTCTCCAGGAAAACGGCCCTTGTGTCATCCTGGATGGCCGCTTCAACTTCCTGAAGATCATGAGCATCCACGAAGGAGGTTGTAATGCCGTACTGCGGCAGTGTATGTTCCAGCAGGTTGAATGTCCCGCCGTAGATCGTCTTCTGGGCTACGATATGACCGCCTCCCGCGGCCAGAGCCTCTATGGTGTAGGTGATGGCAGCCGCGCCGGAAGCCAGCGCAAGTCCCGCGCTTCCGCCCTCCAGCGCTGCCACTCTATCTTCCAGTACCCCCTGTGTCGAGTTGGTCAGACGCCCGTAGATGTTTCCCGGATCGGCCAGACCGAACCGGTCCGCCGCGTGCTGGCTGTTATGAAAAACATATGACGTCGTCTGATAGATGGGAACGGCTCTGGCGTCGGTGGCCGGATCCGCCTGTTCCTGTCCTTTATGTATCTGCAGTGTTTCAAATCTGTATTCGCTCATTCGTGTGTTCTCCTTCTTTGTATAAATCATGCCCGGTAACTTATGGATTCTCCCGGGCAAATGACTTTCCTGTATCAGGCGGCAGCCATACTACATGCCCGGGAGCAAAGCATTCGACAACAACACATGGCTGTATTGATCGGATCGAAATATCTTTTGCTCATGATCTGCGCCTCCTTTTCTTAAGATCGTCCTCTCTCGTTCGGACAATGGTATATTAGCACTACTTACCTACTGTGTCAATAGGTTTATAAAAAATATTTTGATTTACCTACCCATCCTGCAGTATAATAGGTCAAAAGAAAGGTGGTGACGATATGATCTCAACGAAAGGACGTTACGCTCTCCGCGTCATGATCGATCTTGCGGAGCACCGGAGCGGCAGCTACATCCCCCTGAAGGACATTGCCGCCAGACAGGAAATATCCAAGAAGTATCTGGAGATCATCGTGAAGACGATGGTGGAAGGCGGCCTGATCAAAGGCGCCAGCGGCAAGGGCGGCGGCTATCAGCTGGTCCGGGAGCCGGAGAACTACTCTGTCGGCGAGATCCTGGAACTGATGGAGGGCACTCTCTCCTCGGTTGCCTGCCTGGCCGATCCAAACTATATCTGTACCAGGGAAAACATCTGCCAGACCCTTCCCATGTGGCGGGAGTACGATCAGATGGTCCGGGATTTCTTTTACAATAAAAAACTGAGCGACCTCCTCTCTTATCCGGAAGGCCGCCCATCTGATTATCAGATCTAGTGATTTCTCGTTAAAGCTCTGCGAAAGCGGACAGGAGCGGTGTCATATCGTAGTCTTCTTCATGGAATTCATTATCGTGAACGGTACCCTCAAAGAGCTTCCTGCCCTGCCGGAATGCAAGCAAACGGTTCATGGGCACCGGCTCCC
>CAMOZS010000046.1 GCA_946631075.1 uncultured Bacillota bacterium
GCTTGATCAGTAAGTTCTTAGCCTGTTCCTTCTCGCTGTCGCCTTCGATCTTGATTCCAGGTTCTTTCGGAGCAGGAGTAAATGATCTGAATACGTTGGTCGGAGAAGCTTCCAGACCTACCTTGGTCAGGTCGACTTCGATGTCCTTCGCATTCCAGGTGATCATGTTCTTGTCACCATAGATGCCGGCAACAGTCATGTATCTCGGAGTGTTCAGTTCTTTGATGGTGGTCAGCAGGCAGGGCAGCTTGACCTCGATCAGCTCATAGCCGTCTTCCAGCTGTCTCTTGACCGTAACAGTTTTTCTGTCATCTGCGATCTCAAATTCCTCAACGTAGGAAACCTGGGGCAGTCCCAGCTTTTCTGCCAGCTGCGGACCTACCTGAGCGGTATCTCCGTCGATCGCCTGTCTTCCGGTGAAGATCAGGTCGTAGTCGCCGTTCTCCTTGACCCACTTGCGGACTGCAGCTTCCAGTGTGTTGGAAGTAGCCCATGTGTCGGAACCGCCGACTGCTCTGTCGGATACCAGGATACCTTCGTCAGCGCCCTTGGCGATGCACTCGAACAGCAGATCGTTCGCCTGCGGAGGTCCCATTGTGATGACGGTGATGTGAACGTCATCAAACTTGTCTTTGATTGCCAGCGCTTCTTCCAGAGCGTTTGCGTCGTCGTTGTTCAGGATGCTGGGAACGCCATCTCTGATCAGTGTACCGGTCTTCGGGTTGATCTTGATAACGTTAGTATCAGGAACTTGCTTAGCGCATACGATAATATTAAATGCCATTATATTTTCCTCCCTCTGTGCTTATTTACCAAGAACGGATGCAGCGATGACCATTCTCTGAACTTCGGATGTACCTTCGTAGATCTCGGTGATCTTCGCGTCTCTCATCATTCTCTCTACCGGATAGTCCTTAGTGTAACCATAACCACCGTGGAGCTGTACGCACTTGGTCGTAACGTGCATTGCTGTCTCAGCAGCAAACAGCTTAGCCATTGCAGCAGCCGGTCCGTAAGGCAGGTGCTTGTCCTTCATGTCAGCAGCTCTGTAGACCAGAAGTCTTGCAGCGTTGATCTTTGTTTCCAGCTCAGCTACCATGAACTGCAGTGCCTGGAACTTGGACAGGCTCTTACCGAACTGCTTACGAGCCTTCATGTATTCAACAGTTACGTCGAGAGCGCCCTGTGCGATACCCAGAGCCTGGGAAGCGATACCGATACGGCCGCCGTCCAGTGTGGACATAGCTACCTTGAATCCGTCGCCGATCTCGCCGAGGAGTCTGTCCTTAGGAATCTTGCAGTTCTGGAAAATAAGCTCTGTTGTGGAGGAAGCGCAGATACCCATCTTGTCTTCTGTCTTACCGATGGAGAATCCTTCGTCACCCTTCTCAACGATGAAGGAACTGATTCCGTGGTTGCCCTTGGACTTGTCAGTCATAGCCATAACGACAAATACGTCTGCGTATCCACCGTTGGTGATGAATACCTTTGCGCCATTCAGGAGCCAGTAGTCTCCGCAGTCCTCAGCTCTTGTCTGCTGTCCGGATGCGTCGGTTCCTGCGTTCGGCTCGGTCAGTCCGAAAGCGCCCAGTTTCTTACCGGAAAGCAGATCCGGCAGATACTTCTGTCTCTGTTCCTCTGTTCCCCAGTTGAAGATCGGCCAGCAGCACAGTGATGTATGAGCTGAGCAGATAACGCCTGTAGATGCGCACTTCTTGGACAGCTCTTCAACTGTGATAGCGTAGGAGATGTGATCTCCGCCTGCACCACCATACTCAGTTGGGAACGGAACGCCCAGTAAACCGTACTTTGCCATCTTCTCTACAGTCTCTTCCGGGAATCTGTGTTCCGCGTCGATGTCTGCAGCAAGAGGTTCAACCTCAGTCGTGGCAAAATCGCTTACCATTTTTCTTACGAATTCTTGTTCCTTCGTCAGTTGAAAGTTCATGTAAATGCCTCCTTAGAATTATTTAACAGCGATTTTAACGCTTTGTGATCGGTGTTTTATTGTTATTTTTGTAACAAAATACACCAATATAATTAAACCACTTTTGCTTTCCTTTTGCAAGGAATATTTCAAGGTTTATAACAATTATATTGGTGTAGTTTCGATACTTTGTTGGTAAGTTAACTTTAACCACGCGGAGACAGCCTTTGCTGCATGGATCCGCTGCGGTAGGCCTCGACCAGCTCCTTGAGCTCATCCCTCTCCCGCATGAGTTCTTTGCCGATGTCGGTGTCCTGGATCAGCATCCGCTTGCTCATGTTCTTGACGATGGTGATGACCGGCGAATGGAAGACCTGGGTCCCGTCAGGCTGCAGCGGGCTGTAGGGCTTATGCTCGGCCAGGGCCATGTAGCGTGAGTTGTAGATGAAGGTGTAGCCGGCGATGCCGGTGGTCTTCTGGTAGGCCTTGGACATGCCGCCGTCGATGATGAAGAGCCGTCCCCCGCCCTTGACCGGGCTCTCGCCGTCCTTGATCTTGACCGGAACGTGGCCGTTGAGGACGACCGAATTCTCTGGATCCAGGCCGAACTCCCTGAGGATGTTCTCGCAGACCGTCTGGTCGTTGATCAGCTTGTAATACGGAACGGTGTGCTCCTTGTGGGACTTCTTGTCATCGATGAAGCAGCGCTCGAAGGTGGTCATCTGGTCCTTGCCGAACAGGGGGCTGTTGGCGGAAAGCCACAGGTACCACATCAGGTCGCCGGACTTGCCCTTCCTCTTGGGGGATTCCTCCTTGAAGTAGGCTTCCCTGACCAGAGAGTCCAGATAATCCATATAGGCCTTGCCGTGGAGGGTCTTACCCATGAATTCGACGTCCTTGAATGTGCCGTCCTCGTTCATGGGGATGCATCCGTGATACATGAGGTTGCCGTTGACGATCTGGTACAGGGCTCCATGGGTCATCATGAAGCGGACATGGCGCTGCAGCTTCTCGTTCTGCAGGAAGGCCATTGAAAGTCCCCTCATGACCTGCTCCTCGTCGTCGTTGAGTTTGTAGGGATCGCTGGGGTCCACGGTCGGGAAGTTGGTGTCGTTGAGCTGATAGACCGTATCCCCGATCTTGATGGTGCCCCGCTCAAAATCGATCCGGTGGAGCATCATCCTATGCTCCAGATGGTATTCGGGATGAGCCTTGATCCTCTGCCCTTCGATCTTGAACTGGAGGATGGCGATGGCCTTGTTCATCTTGGCCGCCAGGCCCGGATCGATGGGATCCAGTTTGTTCTCCTCGATGACCTTGGGCCAGAACTTGATGCAGGGATCGTACTTATAATACTTCTCGGCCAGCAGGGACAGGGGCCGCAGGTTGAATCCGTAGCCCACTTCCAGCATGTCGAAGTTATTGTAGGAAATGTTCATTCTGAGGCAGTTGGCGATGCAGGCCCAGTTGCCGGTCGCCGCCCCCATCCAGACGATGTCGTGGTTGCCCCACTGGAAGTCCACGTCATGGAAATCCATCAGGTATTCCATGATCCGGTCGGGGTGGGATCCTCTGTCCCAGATGTCTCCGATGATGTGGAGCTTGTCCACGGCCAGACTGGAGATGACTTCAGCCATCTCGATGATGAATTCCTCGGCCACCCGGCACTCGACCATGGTGTTGATGATCTGGGTGTAGTAGTTGCCCATGTTGGCTTCGTCATCGGCGTGAAGAAGCTCGTCGATGATGTAGGCATAGGCCTTGGGCAGGCGCTTACGGATCTTCGACTGGGTGTATTTATTGCAGACGGACTTGCAGATGTAGACCAGGTGGAGTATGGACTGTCTGCACCAGCGGTCGAAGTTCTCTTCTGATTTCTTGCGGCGGGCGATCTCGGCTTCCGCGTTATAGACCAGGGCTGCCAGCCCCTCCCGCTCTTCTCTTGTCAGGTCCGGTCCGAAGATCTCGTTGATCTTGCCCGCGATGACGCCGGACGCGCTCTTGATCATGTGTATGAATGCCTCGTGCTCCCCGTGCAGGTCGCTGAGGTAATATTCTGTTCCCTTCGGCAGGCTCAGGATGGCGCTCAGGTTAACGATCTCCTGGGTCGCCGACTTGATATCCGGATACTGTTTCGAAAGGTTTTTCAATAGGTTCTGATCTACCACGATTTCATCCTCCTCTGCACCATATCCGCGGCATAGTGCGCCGCATATTTTCAGTTAATTCATTGTACCATATTTTAGTGTTTACATACACCGTTTTTGGGGAATATGCAAAGGCTGGAGAAGCGATCCTCCAGCCTTTGGAATATCAGCCGCTGTACAAGACGGCCTTGTTCTTTTCATGGGTTTATTTCATGCCGAGTTCCTCGATGACATTATCGGCCTCCGTACTGAATCCCTGCGGGATAGCGACGATGAAGTCATTGTCGATCGCATCTTCTCCGGCACCCCACTTGGGAGTATCCTCCCAGGCTTCGAATGCGCAGCCCCATCCGTAAACGAGTCGCTCGAAGCCCTTGATGAAGTATCCTTCCTGCAGGTGGTCCGTAGTATCGTAAGGATCAGCCAGGATCAGAACGTCATCTGCTGTTCCGTCGGTTTCCATATCGTCATAGCCTATGATCACCTGCCAGTGACCGCCCCACTCATCGGAGCCGATCATGATCGGAATGTTATTATCGATCAGATAGGGAATCAGACCATTATCCGCACGTCCGCCCTGAAGGACATATTCATCACCGGATTTGCCTTCAATGGTAGACCATTCGCCTTCCGGATCCTCCAGGTCGTTCTTGTCCAGGGTGACCCACTTCTGGTCATATTCCGCATTCAACTTATCGAAGATGCTGTGCATGCCCTTGAGATAGGTCCCTCCGGCCTCTCCATCCTGACGCTTGGCGCTGATGCTGATCTCCGTTTCGATCGGAGCTTGTTCTTCCAGCCCATTCTGCTGGAAATACTCCATGACCATCAGGGAAGATGTACATCCGCAGGTCCACTCGGTGGCCTGCTGGACGGTCATGAATTTATCCACAATGCTGAGATTTCCGATGTCTTCATCTTTAGCATGGTAGAAATCTATGAATTTGTAATAAGGCGACTTATCATAGTTCGCCTGTTCCTCAGGCGGCAGTGCCGCCCCGGAAAGTCCGTTGGAGTAGATATCCATCCGTTCTGCGTCGATCATATCCTTGTAATATTTCTTGATGTCCGCCTGAGTCTGCCCATTATTCCCGTCAGATCCGAAGAGCTTAGGCGCAAGCTGTCCGATGCTTAACAACTGGTCGATCGTATTCGCAGGGTCGTCTGCGATACCGTCACCCTTGCTCGGTGTGTAGCCGTCCCATTCGTTATCTGCCGGCCAGACCGCCATATATTTCACATCTTCTCCCGGCTCATCCCAGGTAAGTACACCGTAGATGAGGCGTTCATAGGACATGGTGACGTAGCCGTCGTTGACGTGATCGGTAGTGTCATAGGGATCCATCAGGATGACCTGGTCATCAGCTGTTGTCTCAGTTCCCATATCATCATAGCCGATGATGACCTGCCCGTGGGCCCCGAAAGCATTCCAGATGACCTGGATCGGGTGTCCCATAGCCAGCTGCTGTTTGATCCATTCCGGGTTATGGAATGTTTCTTCCGGATCAGAATTGTTATTGTCGATATAGTTCCAGGTTCCGATACCGAGATCGGTCAGGCTGTCATACATGTTCTCAAGCTCTTTGAGGCTGGTCCCTCCAAAGAATCTTGTCCGGTCAGTACCTCTCAGCGCACCGAGGTCTTCTTCATTGAGATCTCCCCGCAGCCCGTACCAGTCGAGGACTGTCACTGCAGAGGTCATGACGCAGGCCCAACCGGTGGACTGAGACTGGGTCTTATAGCCTTCCAGAAGGATCAGGCTTTCTCCGGACTTGACATTGTAGTAGTCGTTGCTGGTCCAGTAAGGGCTGTTCTCATATTCCAGGAAATCAGACGTGCCGCTGTAATCAGCCACTCCATATTCCTTGATCTGCCTTTCTCCGAACGGAATCCGGTATTCTCTGCCATAGACAGAGACCGCGTAGGTATAATCGAGCGGTTCATCTTCTCCCTGCTGGATTTCATCAGACCAGACCATGTCTTTGTCCCATTTCTTGGTGCTGTCCTCCCGTTTGACAACGGAGATCAGATCAGCGGCGCCGTCATCGTTGGTATCTTCCAGCTTGGCGAAGTTTCCATAGATGGTTTCTCTGTTGTTCTCTGCGGGAGTGAACTCGTTGCCCTCTTTCCACACCTGCACTTTGGCGTCATCCGCGACGTTCACGTAATTGATGACTTTCGGATCATAAGAACCTACTAAAGTGAACGGACGAGACGCATCCCGGGTCTGTACGATCACCTGGACACTGACTGTTTTACCGTCATTGCTGGCAGTGATCTCTGTCTTGCCCCTGGCTACTGCGGTAATGTTCCCCTTGTCATCGACCGTTGCCACGTCCGGGTCGGCGCTCTCCCACTTCGTGGTCTGCTTCTTATATCCTACCTTCTGCGGCGGGGTCACGGTCGCATCCACTTTCGTCATTTCTTCAGGCTGAAGAACGACTTTCTGCTCAGAGACGGTAATGCTCTTTGCCTTCAGATCTTTGACCTTGATCTTGATCGTTTTTGACGCTTTGCCCTTTTTGGCCTTTGCCTTGACAGTTATGGTCCCGGCTTTCTTTCCCTGGACCACAACGCTTGAGGCTTTCTTTGATTTCAAAGCTGCGTATTTGCCGCCCTTTGCTGCCGACCACTTGACGGCTTTTTTGGCCTTGGCCGGTTTCACCTTGGAGACAGTTACCTTGACAGATGCCCCGATGTCAACTGTCGTGGCAGTTGCCTTCAGCGTGATCTTCTTCACTTTCTTGGAAGCCGCGCTGACGTCGCCGGTACTGAGCGCGAAGCTCATGGCCAGTCCGACCGTCAGCACCAGAACAAAGATCAGCGTTCTTTTCATTGTTTGACTATACACTTCATCACCTCCTCATCAACTTACTTCATATATTATATCAGACAATTCTGATATATTCTGTGCTTCACTGATTTAAACACAAAAAATGCAATCTCCTTCTCTGATTTGTTTTTCTCTTGTCTTCACAATTTCCATATATTTCCATCACATGTTCGTCACATTGATATTCCATAATTTGACATCTAAAGGGGGTATTGAAAAATGAAAAAGCTTTGTATCAATGTGATCGGATCGTTATTGTCCCGGCGCCGGACCTGCGCGCCTGTCATTTCAGGCCGGGTCCGCGCCAGCCTTTGGGCGGTCAGCGCCCTGCTCTTCTGCACCTGTATTCTGCCGGCCTGGTCCGGTCCTCCAGAGGTCTACGCTGCCCGCGACTACGGAGGAACGATGTGGAAGCTTGAGGGCAGCCGGATCTCGACGGGCGAGACGAGCGGCAGCTGGGCCATCGGTATTCGCGCAAAGGCTGACGGGAGCCCCGGTGATTCTATCTCGATGGGTTCTTCCAAGAGCGTATCCAACAGTGTGTCGGGCAATGTCGGGATCCCGATCAAGAAGCTGAACGCGTCGTTTCAGTTCAATGTGAGCAAAACCTGGTCCACCACTGCTTCCAAGACCTATGGTCTGACCGGCAAGAAGCGCGGGACCTGGTGGGCGATCAAGTACAAGCGGGTCTACAAGACTTACAAGATCAAGGCCCGCCAGTATTCCTACTATGACGGCAAGTGGCACAAGACCCGGAATACCCGCTGGATCCGCGCCAAAAAGTTCGCCCACTTCGCCTACAAACTGTCCTCGGCCAAAGCGCCGAAATAAGGCTGCCGGGCTGAAACGCCGGAATTAGGCTGCCGGGCTGGAGTGCTAAATGAGGCTGCCGGGCTGGAGCGCTGGAATTAGACTGCCGGGCCGAAACGCCGGAATTAGGCTGCCGGGCTGGAGCGATCTTACGAAAGGAGTATGTTGAGATGAACGTAAATTATAATCTGAATGACGGACCTGGTACCGGACTCGCCGGTACCTTCGGCGAAAAAAACGGAGAGAGAAGATCTGGGCGCAGGTTGGCCGGGGCCCGCCTGGGTGAACACTCCGGGCGCGGTCTGCCTGGGGCACGCTTGGGTGATGGTTCCGGGCGCGGCCTGACTGGGACCAGCCTGGGCGAAGGATCCGGGCGCGGATTGTCCGGTGCCCGCCGCGCCCTCGCGGTCCTGATCTGCCAGCTGCCCTTCTGCTTCTGTCTTGCGACGACCGCCCTGCTTCTTCAGTGGGCCGACCTGATGCGAAGCCGGGCTGTGGTCGATGACGCCGTACCGCCATCACTGCTGCAATACATCCATCCGGTGGCCTTGGCATTTCTGATCCTGGCCTATGCCGCCTCCCTCGGGCTCGCGGCTGCATCGATCCGGTCCGGCCTGCAGGGTTCTGCGCCAGACCGCAAAAAGACGGTCCGGAGTGATAACTGTGACGGGACGAGCCTGGATGGCGACTGCCAGGAAACCAGCCCGGGAGAAACCTTCCACGAACCGGCTCATGGCGAAAGGATGTGATGTGAATGGCTGAAGAAATGTCCGCTTTCCAGAAGCTTATATCCTTTCTTATACAGCTTGAGGAGAAACGTGCCAAACTCTGGAAAGAGGAACTGAAAAAAATGCCTGCCGGCGGATTCACGATGGAAACGGCCGGCGACATGACCTACATTGACCATGTGATCAAAGGGAATCATAACCCGATCACTCACGATCTGGATCTGGTCTATAAGCTTGCGCGAAAAAGGTATTTGAAACTGAAGCTGCGTGAGCACGAAACGCAATATGGTTTCATTTATAACCGGCATCGGATCGATCCCAGGCCCAACCGGTACACTGCCCGGATACGAGAGTTTCTGATCAGATGCAAGAATGCGAATCTGGATATGATGCGGATCACCCTTTCCCCGGAACAATACCAATGGGTCCACGAGGATTATCCTCATGACGTCATTGAACCAGGTGAAAGGTATTATGAGACCTATTCCGGCGTACGGATGCGTTCAAAGTCAGAGCGGGATATAGGAAACGAACTGGAGATAGCAGGCATCCCCTATCGCTACGGTCAGAAGGTCACTATGAAGGTTGACTGGATGGAAGGAGTCCAGGGCAACGTCCGTGATGGATGGAAAGTCTATTTTCCGGACTTCCTCATCCTGACCGCGACCGGAGAAAAGATCGTCTGGGAGCATCTCGGCCGGCTGGACCTGAGCAGCTATCGTTCGCGAAATGCAGAGAAGTTTGCCGCCGGCCGTCAAGGAGGCTATGTGAGTGAAGAGATGCTGATCCTGACGGTGGAACACGATCTGGAGGATGGGAATTTCATCCGAGGTGTAATTGCCCGGAGGATCCTCCCGTATATGTAAACTGCAAAGGCTGGACCGACCTTAGTCGGTCCGGCTTTTGCGTTCAGATGCGTGTGAACCTGGCCGCTGCTCCTGTATGCCGATCGGCCACCGCAAGGTTTTTGTATCAAAATTAAAAGCCTGGCCATAAAAGTACAAAAAAATCACGAGATTTTGTACACAAGTTGGGTTTCTCTCGTGATTTGTACAAATTATTTTTCTGGACTGTTTGTTGGATTTTACATAATGTATGATTTATATGTATTATGTCTTTCTTAATAGACCTGTGGGATTGTGTTCAGCTATCAGATCAGAAATTTCTTGTACAAAACACCCGTGTTTTTTGATTTTTGTACAAAAAGCCCGAAATATTTTGTACTTTTGTGCCCGGAAAACGTGTTTTTGTACAAGGGTGGAAGATTCTTCCAACTACATCCGCCCAAGCCGCATACTCCCGGCATCCCACCGGCCTCAGCAGACCACGCCGGGCCTAATTTGCAGCTTCAAGCAGCCGCCCCTACTCCCATTCCTGGCGGCCAGGCCCTTTCAGGCCCCGCCCCCTACTTCCGCCGGCTTCTCTTCCTGGCCGCGTCGCGGCGGCTGGCCTTCTTCGCGGCTTCATAGCGGCGACGGGTCTTTGGCTTCATTACCGAGTAACCGAACCGACCAAGTTCTTCCCGCTGCAGGCCGTAATAATGGCCGTGATTATAAGCCACGAGGCCGGCGCGGTCCAGCCGCAGGGCGCCGGCCGGATCCATCAGGGACCCGTCCGCGGTCACTGCGGTGATCTCTGCCAGAAACATGTGGTGGGAACCCAGCGGTATGATCTCGGTGACCCGGCATTCCAGATTGACCGGGGACTCAGCGATGGACGGACAGCTCACTGTCCTTCCGGCTACAGCCGTCAGGTTCTGCTCCCGGAATTTGTCGACGTCACGCCCGGACCTCACACCGCAGTAATCTGCGGCGAAAACCAGATCACGGTTCACCAGGTTGATGGTGAACTCGCCGCTTTCCCGGATGATGTCATAGGAAAAGCGTGATGGGCGTACGGAAATATAAGTCATCGCCGGATCGGAGCAGATCGTGCCCGTCCAGGCGATGGTGATGATGTTCGGTTTTTCGAGGCTCCCGCAGCTGACCATAACGGCAGGCACCGGATTCAGCATGGTGCCCGGCGGGAACTGGATCTTGTCCGGGCCGGATCCACCGGCCCGCTTCTCAGCCTTGTCCAGGCCGGATCCACCGGCCCGCTTCTCAGCCGTAT
>CAMOZS010000047.1 GCA_946631075.1 uncultured Bacillota bacterium
CGGTGCCCGCGAACTGGCCCTTGCCCTTCTCGATCTGCTTGCCGACGCCTTCGCTGCCGACCAGGGTCTTAGCCCATGCCAGACCTTCGGGGATGTTTCTTGCCGCCAGCAGCATGCCGGCCAGACACAGCTCCTTGACCGCGTTGGCGTTGGCACCCGGCGCGTTGAAGACGACGATGCCCTGCTCAGCGCACTTGTCGACAGGGATGTTATTGGTTCCCGCGCCTGCCCGTCCGATGGCCAGAAGGTTCTCAGAGAAATCCATCTCGTGCATGTCATAGCTTCTCAGGATGATACCGTTGGCCTCGTTCTGGTCTTCGACCAGGGCGTAATCGGCAGTCAGCCGGCCCAGGCCGACCGGGGAGATTTTGTTGAAAGTTCCGATCTTATACATACTATCACCTCATTAAAAAATATAATTGTGCTCTGCCAATAATTTTATCATAAGTCAAAAACATGTACAATGCCGCCGGGGCCATGTTTTCGTGAAAACTTTAATCGATTAGAGCGAAAAATCAGAGGATCAAAAGACTTTTTCCTATATCATATATGGTATTTCATTTATGAGCGTGGTACAATATAGCCAGTATTTTGATTTTTAAATGGAGGTAACAATTATGAGCAACGAAAGAGCGTATAATTTTTCAGCTGGTCCTTCCATGCTGCCGCTTCCGGTCCTGGAAGAAGTCAAAGAAAACCTTTTGAACTACAAAGGCTGCGGCGAGTCCGTTATGGAGATGAGCCACAGATCCGCGGAATTCAAACAGATCCTGGCAGATGCTGAGGCCTCCCTGAGAGATATCATGAACATTCCGGACAACTACAAGGTCGTATTTGTCCAGGGCGGCGGCACACTGCAGTTCGCCATGGTTCCCATGAACCTGGCCGTCAAGTCCGGCAAGATCGACTTCGTCGTCACCGGACAGTGGGCTAAGAAGGCATATCAGGAAGCGGTCAAGTTGGGCTTTGACGCTAAGGTCATCGCTTCCTCCGAAGACGACGTTTACACTTGGATCCCCAAGATCACCAAGGACGACATCCGTCCGGACGCGGATTATGTACACATCTGCTTCAACAACACCATCTACGGAACCCATTACAACTACATTCCGGATACCGGGGACATCCCCCTGGTCGCTGACATGTCTTCCTGCATCCTGTCCGAAGAGATCGATGTCAGCAAGTTCGGCATCATCTGGTTCGGCGTGCAGAAGAACGTCGCTCCGGCAGGCGTCGCGGTGGCTATCATCCGTGAGGATCTGATCGGCAACGCTCCGGCGGACATCCCGACCTATCTGGACTACAAGCCCCACGTCGAGAAGGAATCCGCCTACAACACACCCAACTGCTGGTCCATCTACGTATCCGGCGAAGTCTTCAAGTACATCAAGAGCATCGGCGGTATCGCGGAGATGAACAAGAGGGATATCGCAAAGGCTGGGAAGCTCTACGATTTCATCGACGCCAGCGACTTCTACAAGTGCCCGGTCAGGAAGGAAGACCGGTCCCTGATGAACGTTGTCTTCGTTATCGGAGACAAGGATCTGGAGAAGAAGTTCGTAGCCGACGCAAAGGCTGAGGGGCTCCACAATCTGGGCGGCCACAGGACCGTTGGCGGCATGCGTGCCAGCATTTACAATGCTATGCCTGAAGAAGGCGTGGATAAGCTGATCGAGTTTATGAAGAAGTTTGAAGCGGAGAATAAATAAGACATCAATGAAGTCTGAAACAAATCGATTTATTAACTTATTAGCATCAGTTGTGATCACGGCGCTGCTCCTGACCGGAGCAGTGCCTTCTTTCGCCATGGCAGCAGAGCCAGCTTTTGCGGCGGAAACTGCGGCGGACCAGGAGGAATCTGCGGTCCTGCCGGCCATCACCATCGACCAGACCGATGCTCCCAAAATCGAAGGCACATCCGCCATCGTCATGGATATGGACACGGGAACGGTCCTCTACGAGAAGGAAGCGGACAAGGTCCGGGAGCCGGCCAGCATCACCAAGATCGTGACCTGTCTTCTGGCCGTGGAGAACCTGCCTTTGGATAAGGAAGTGACAGTGCCGGAGGATGTCGAGACCGAAGGGAGCACCATGGGCCTGGTCCCCGGCGAGAAGATCACGGTAGAGGAGCTCCTGTACGGCATGATGCTCCCCTCGGGAAATGACGCGGCGGAAGTCCTGGCTCTGGAGATGGCCGATGATTTTGATGAGTTCGGTCAGATGATGGAGGAGAGGGCGGCTGCCTGCGGAGCTGACCACAGCGTTTTCAAGAACCCCAACGGACTCAACGAAGACCGCAGCCGGCTCAACTACACGACGGCCAGAGACCTGGCCCTGATCTCCAGAGAGGCCATGCAGAATCCGGAATTCCGCAAGGTGGTCGGGACGGCCAAGCACACTGTCCCCAAGACCAATAAGTCCGAGAAGCGCAAGCTGGAGAACTCCAACATCTGCCTCTGGTCGAAGGAAACGACCACGATCAAAGGCAAAGAGCGTACATATAAGTACAAGGGCTGTACCGGGATCAAGACCGGATTCACCAGCGACGCAGGCAATTGTTTCGTGGGCAGCGCGAAGAGAAACGGCACCGAGATGCTGATCGTGACCCTGAATGCCGAGGACCCTCTGGAGCGGTACGATGACGGCATCCTCCTCTGGGACTATGCCCTTGGCAAATATGAGACTTACAAGGCTCTGAAGGCGGGAGATGAGGCCGGTGTCACCAGGGTGCGCCGGGGCGAGAAAAAAACAGCCCCCGTCGGGACCGGACAGGATCTGGGCGTCACCATCCTGAAAGGAACAGCGGACCAGCAGGAGTTCACCACCGAGTTCCGCCTGGATGAGGACAAGGTGACCGCGCCGGTCAAAAAAGGCCAGAAGGTCGGAACCGCCCTGGTCTTCAACAAACAGGGAAGACTGGTCGGAGAAGAGACACTGTATACTCTGGCAGCGGTCGGAAAGGGCGGACCCCTTTCCTATATCGGGATCGCCGATGAGGACCTGCCGGAAACGGCCTGCGTCGCGGGCGCCGTGGTCCTCCTGATCATCGGCTTCCGCTTCTTCCGCCGGGGCCGGAGAAAGAAGGAACGCAAAAAGAAGAGGGAAGAGATCCGGGGAGAACTGGCTACGATGCGCACGGCAGGCGTGGGCATGACCGCCAGAGAACTGAACCAGGTGACCGGCAAGGAAGAGGAGATCAAGCCGATCGACCGGGGTCCATCCCGCATTTCTGATGAGGAATTCAAAGCCTGGACCAGCACGGGCAGAGTGCCGAAGGTCGGCAAGATCACTCCCCGTGACAAGCCTTTCAGGCCGGAGACTTCCCGCAGCGACGAGGAACTGTTCGCCCTGCTGGAAGAAGCCAAACCGAAGGCTCCGGACGAGCCCCGCAAGCATGCCGGGCTGACCTGGGATGAGCTGCTGGAAGTCATGAGCTCGCCGGGACCTGCCGTCCCGCCGTCAGGCAAGGGTAAAGGGCCGAAAGATGTTTGATATCCAGGAAAACCTAAAAAAGCTTCCGGACTGTCCCGGTGTGTATATGCATAAGGACAAGCTGGGCCATATCATCTACGTGGGCAAGGCGATCTCACTGCGCAACCGGGTACGCCAGTATTTTCAGTCGTCCCGGAACATGGACCCCAAGGTCCGGAGCATGGTCAGCCAGATCGCCGAGTTTGAGTACATCAAAGTCGGCAGCGAGATGGAGGCCCTGATCCTGGAGTGCAACCTGATCAAAAAACACCGGCCCAAATACAACATCCTCCTGCGGGACGACAAGACCTATCCCTACATCCGGATCACCAATGAGCCCTATCCGAGGGTGATGAAAACAAGGCTGATCAGAAAGGACGGAAGCCGTTATTTCGGGCCCTACAGCGACGCGGGGGCGGTCAACCGGATCGTGGACCTGCTCAACACCAGCTTCGCCCTGAAACGGTGCTCCGCCACAGCCTTTCCGCCGGGATTCAAGCCCTGCCTCAACTATCATATCAAACAGTGCCGGGGCATCTGCAGCGGGAACGTGGACCCGGAGGAGTACGCCCGGGCCATCGAGGGGGCCGCGGACTTTCTCAGCGGCCGAAGCAAAAAGCTGCAGACCACCCTCAAGGAAAAAATGCAGGCGGCATCTGAGGCCATGGACTACGAGCAGGCAGCCATCTACAGAGACTATCTGGCGGCGGCCAAATCCCTGTCCGAGACCCAGCGGGTGGTCATGCACCACAGCGAGGAAGCCGATGTGGTCATCCCGGCCAGAGGGACCGAGGAGACCTACATGGTGGTCTTTTTCGTCCGGGAAGGGAAGCTGATCGGCCGCGAAAGCTTCGGCCTTGAGGCCGTGGAGATCGATACGACGGCAGCCCTGGAAGCCCAGTCGGATGATCCGGGCAGCAGGTCAGCGGCGGCCTCCGCGGAGAGCGCTCTTCTGTCCGCCTTCCTCAACCAGCACTACAGCCGTCTGCCCAACATCCCCAAGGAGATCCTCCTGACCCACATGCCGGAGGACGCGGCTGTCCTGGAAGAATACCTGAGCCAGCTGTCCGGCCATTCGGTCAAACTGCTCTGTCCCCAGAGGGGGGAGAAGCGGGCCCTTGTCGAGATGGCGCGGCGTGACGTTCTGGAGATGATCCGCACCATCGATGAGCGGGCAAAGGCTGCCAGAGAGAGGCGGCAGACCCTGGGCCAGGAGATCTACGAGGTCCTTCACGCCATGGGAGCATCCTCGGTCATCGGCGGGAGCACGGATCCCGCGACCGGACTGCCCGGTTACGACGGCCGCCAGTTCCGGGCGGAGGCCTATGATATTTCCAACACCAACGGGATCGACACGGTGGGGGCCATGGTGACCTTTGACGGTCTGAAGGCCGACAAGCAGGGCTACCGCAAGTTCCGCATCCGCAGTGTAGAGGGTCAGGACGACTACGCCTCCATGACGGAGGTCCTGAGCCGCCGCTTCGCCCGGGTCTTCCAGGGGGACGATAAGTTCTCCGTCCTTCCGGACATCATTTTCATGGACGGCGGCAAGGGTCATGTATCCACCGCTCTGGCGGTCATCGACGCCACCGGTTTCGATATCCCGGTGGTGGGCATGGTCAAGGACGACCACCACAGGACCCGGGCCCTCATCTACAGGAAGAAGGGGGCAGGGCAGAGCCTGGTCCGGGACGGAGGGGCTGCGGTCCGTCCGGACGCCGATCCTGCGGTCCGTCCGGACGAAGAACCCGATTCTGACTACGTGGAGATCTCCCTGGCGGACAAGCCTCTGCTCTTCAGCTATATCGGGCGGATGCAGGAGGAGGTCCACCGCTTCGCCATCGAGTATCACCGCAAGGTCCGCAGCAAGCACCAGACCGGGTCGGTCCTGGACGAGATCCCCGGCATCGGGCCCAAGCGGCGCAACGCTCTGCTGGAGCATTTCAAGAGCGTGGAGGCCATCCGGGACATCGCAAGGTCAGACGGGGGCGAGCAAAAGCTGGCCCAGGCCCCGGAGATGAATGCCCGGGCTGCCCAGGCCGTCTGTGAATACTTCAGCAAATGAAAAAGGAGCATGGTTTTGCTCCTTTTTTTCGTCTGAGAAAAATGCTCTGCATTTCGGCGTAGGGAGAGGTGCAAGAACCGCCTTGTATTTTCCAAAATTTAACATCTTTGTACATATTGAAGATTTCTTCAGTAGTTTGTACAAAATTCCACAGAAGTTTTGTACATTTTTGCGAATCTGATGCCATAATGTACAAGAAATGGCTAGCCGGCCTTTGCGATGCAGATCGAACAGAGTCAACAGTTGACCATAACATGCCCATAAAACCTGTATTTATTGACACCCCGAAAAACGTTTTGTACAAAAGATCGTAGAAACCGCATTTCTATACAAAAATCTTGAAATTTTTTGTACTTTTATATCCGAAAGTTGAGTTTTTGTACAAAGCTCTTTCTTACACGTTAAATGGCTGAAAAGATAGAGCCCTGTAAATGATGCCGGAGCAGGGACAGTCGGGAATCACAGCAGGTCCGGCTTCTTCTCCGGTTCTTTGAAGAATTCCTTGCGCAGGAGGTAGCGGTCCTTGCCGCCGTAGAGCTTCCTCCGGTCCGCGATATGGAAGTTCATGATCAGGAAATTGTTATAGCTGTAGGGATTGCTGGGGGCGATGGAGGTCAGGCCTTCGGTAGCGCCCAGCTCGATCGCCTGGCCGATCCGGATCTTGTTGAACAGCCTTTGCAGACCGTGGCCCCGGAAGGGCGGAGCGACCATGGTCAGATCAAGAGAGGCCGTCCGTGACAGGTGTTCCTCATCGTAATCGAAATAGTGGCCGTAGTTCTTCTCGACCACCGGAGTCGTATTGGCGATCAGGACCGAATAGCCGGCCACGTTGCCCTCGTCATCGGTGGCGATGTAGCAGTAATCGGTCTCCAGGGCGTCCAGGGATTCCTCCCGGGTATACGTCGCGTAGACGTCCTTGTTGGGCAGGGCGTCCATGATAGTCTGCTGCAACTCCATGACCGCGTCCAGATCCTCCGGAGTAGCCCGCCGGATGTGAAATGTCTTGGGAACGCCTTTGCCGTTCATCAGTTCAATGTCAAATGGTAAATCGATCATTCCGTCTTCCTCCGTTTTCCTTTATTTCAAAAACAGTATAGCACAAAAGTCCAAGAAAGTTGAAAATAATTTCTTGCTTTATCACTTTAATTCAGTATAATATTGTATATAATACTAAAACAAAAGGAGACAAAGTACATTGAAATTACCAACGACTTTGACTTTGTCCCGGAGGTCGGGTGAGACAGAGGAATTCCTCATCCGGCAGTGCGAAGAGGCAGACCTCTTTAAAATCATAATGCTGCAGCAGAAAATCTACGAGGACCTGTCCGATCCGGGCATTTACGCTAAGGTGGATGAAGAAGACATTCTCGACTCCCTGCGGAAGGACTACTGCTGCGCTGTTTTCCGAGGCAGCAGGATGGTCGCCTTTACCATGATGATCGTCAACCGGGTCTCTCCCCGCAATTACGGTTCCTACGTCGGCTATTCGCCGCAGCAGCAGGAGAAAAGCGTCTCCATGGAGATCACCATCGTCGATGAGTCCTGCCGGGGCTTCGGTCTGCAAAAGCTGTTCGTTGCCCTGAGAGAAGAGAAGGCCCGGAGCCTGGGAGCGACGGAGGCCTTCGTCACCATCGGACCGGATAATAAGTACAGCCTTCAGAACCTGCTGGACTCCGGATATGAGATCATCGAGACCAGGCCCATGTACGAAGGAGCCATGCGCCATATCCTCCGCCGGCAGCTGTAAATTTCACGGTTGATTCGAGGGGCATAAAATGATATAGTAACGGTACATCACCGAAAAGGAGAAGGGAAACATGGCAGACAATAAAGAATTATACGGATACGAAGAAGACGATATCCTGACATTGGAATTTGATGACGGTACCGAAGAAGAGTGCGGCATCCTCGGCGTATTCGAAGCTCTGGACAAGGAATACATCGCGCTGAATCCGCTGGGAACAGAGGACGTATATATCTACGGCTACAAGGAGTACGAAGAGGACTATGAACTGCTCGACATCTCCGATGAAGAAGAGTTCAAGAAGGTCGTCGCTGAATTCGAAGCTATGGTCGCAGTCGAAGCGTAAGCTTCAGGATCAAATCGAAGCATAATAAAAGGAGCATCTTCCCCGCGGGATCGACCCGGGCAGAAGGGGCTCCTTTTTGTCTTTCATCAAATCAGAGATCGGCCGGCGGCAGATCGTCCGCCGTTTCCGATCAGCCGAAGAGCAGATCGTCCATGGTGTAGAAGCCGGGGCCCTTCTCCAGAAGGCGCTTGCCGGCTCCGATGGCGCCGTCCACCAGGATCTGGCGGCTGCCCATCTTGTGGGTGATCTCGAAGACCTCATCGGTCCCGAAGAAATCGACCTTGTGCTCGCCGACCATGGTGCCGCCACGGACCGCGTGGACACCGATCTCATTTTTGCTCCGGGCACCGCAGTTTCCTTCCCGCCCGTAGACCAGCTCGCATTCCCCGTCCGGGTCGATGGCCTGGATCAGGGTCTTGGCCGTGCCGCTGGGCGCGTCCACCTTCTTGTTGTGATGGGTCTCGGTGACCTCCACGTCCCAGCCTTCCAGGACAGGGGCGATCTCACTCAGAATGTGGCGGAAAAGGTTGATCCCGAAGGAATAGTTGGAAGCCCAGATGACCGGGACCTTCTCGCCCAGGGCCTGGATCTGGTCCATCTGAGCCGTGGACAGGTTGGTGGTTCCGGAAAGCAGGGGAGTCTCGGTCCGCCATGCGTAGGCCAGCAGGTCGTCGGTCAGCGACGGATTGGAGAAGTCGATGATCAGGTCGGCGACCTTATCAAGGCTCTCAAGTCCGGAGGCGTCGATGATCCCTCGGGCAGGGTCCGCCGCCAGGTCGATCCGGCAGACCACCTGGTGAGCCGGACCGGCTGCTTCCGCCCCGCCGGCAGCCTTAGCTTCCGCTGCTTCAGCCATCAGTGTTTCTTCGATCAGTTGTCCCATCCGGCCGTAGCCGGCGATCATTACTTTCATATGGTTGATCCTTTCTTTTTATCAGATGAGTCCAAGCCTTTCCATCTCGGCCCGAAGAACCGCCCGGTTCTTCTCCTCCATCTCATACAAAGGCAGGCGGAAGCCGCCAACGCCCATGCCGGCCATGTTCATGGCTTCCTTGATGGGGATGGGATTGACCTCGATGAAGAAGTCGTTGATCAGCGGCAGGTATTCCAGCTGGGTCGCTGCAGCCTTTGCAGTACGGCCCTCCAGATAGTCCCAGCACATCTCGTGGACCTTCTCCGGCATTAGGTTGGCCCATACGGAGATGGTGCCGGAGCCGCCGACGGACATGAGGGGGATGGTGATATCGTCGTTGCCGGACCAGATATGGAACTCATGGTCCTCGGTCGCCTTGGCCAGTTTGACTACATAGCCCATGTCGCCGGAAGCCTCCTTGACTCCGACGATGTTGTCCTTCTTGGCCAGCTCCGCCATGACGTCGATGGGGAAGCCGATGCCGGTACGTCCCGGGATGTTGTAGATGATGACCGGGATGTCGACCGAATCCGCCACGTCGTAGATGTGGTGATAGAGTCCGGCCTTGTTGGCCTTGTTGTAGTAGGGCGAAATGCAGAGAAGGGCGTCGGCGCCGGCCTTGCTGAACCGCTCCGCCTTCTCAAAGGAAGTACGGGTATCGTTGGAACCCGCGTTGACGATGAGAGGGATCCGGCCCTTGCAGACCTCGACGGACTTCTTGACGATCTCGTAGTCCTCTTCCCAGGTGAATGTCGGAGATTCACTGGTGGTGCCCAGGACCAGGATACCGTCGGTCTTGTTAGCGATATGGAACTCCAGAAGCTCCTCAAGTTTCTCAAAATTTATGCTGCCGTCCTCGTGGAACGGTGTGATCAGAGCTACGATCGAGCCCTTGACATCAAATTTATCTGCCATAATAAACACCTCCTATGTAACCTATACTATACTACATTTGGAGGCGGATATCTACTAAATCAGTTGTCTTCCCAGAAGTTGACCGGCTCGTAATCGGTCAGAGGGGCCAGGAAACCCTGGTCGGTCAGGGCCTGCTGGATCAGGTCCAGGACTTCTTCGCTGTCGGCGGTGACCGTGTGGTAGTGGTAGCCGGAGGTAGTGTTTTTGAGCAGGGTGGACTTGCCGCTGGAAACGTCCTCCATGAAGCGGCGGACATCCAGACGGGACCGGATGTTCAGGTCGGCCCGGATGATCCCGTAGGCCCGGTGGTAGACGAAGATGTCCTTGACGCAGCCGCCAAGGTCCACACACAGGTTCAGCTCCGCAGCCGTATCCTCATCGGAATGATAGGACTTGAAGACCCGGCTACTCAGGCCGGCGTCCTGAAGCAGATAGCCGGTGGAGGTGGCCCGGATGTCCTGGCCGTTGGCCCGAAGCAGGGCGACGTCCTGGACGATGACCTGCCGGCTGACTCCGCAGCGGAGGGCCAGCTGACCGGCGGAGATGGGCCCGCTGGCCGACCTCAGTTCAGACAGTATGTTTTCCCTTCTCTCAGTTCCCTTTTGTTGCGTTTTCAAATCGGTCCTCCTCTATGGCAGCGGATGCAGATTCTTCAGTGAAACGTCCAGGATGGGGGCGGAATGGGTCAGAGCCCCGCTGGAAATATAGTCGACCGCCAGGTCCCGCAGGGAGGGGATCCGTTCCTCGGTCACGTTGCCGGAGATCTCGATCAGGGCCCGGCCGCCGATGATGTCGATGGCCTCCTGCATCTGATCGTGGTCCATGTTGTCCAGCATGATGATGTCGGCGCCGGCTTCGACTGCTTCCCGGACCATGTCCAGGTTCTCCGTCTCCACTTCGATCTTACGCACGAAGGGAGCGTAGGCCCGGGCTGCTTCGATGGCTTCCTTCACGCCGCCGGCAGCTCCGATATGGTTGTCCTTGAGCATGACCCCGTCG
>CAMOZS010000048.1 GCA_946631075.1 uncultured Bacillota bacterium
GTTGCCAGGATGAAGTCGCACTGCTTCATCAGTTCCTGGGAAGTTTCCAGGTTAACGTGTTCCGGATCGCAGGACTGAACCAGATCTTCCGGATATCCCAGCTTCTTCAGTGTCGCTCTGATCTCGTCAACGATGACGACGTTGAGCTTCTTGCACTTCGGGTGGGGAGCCAGGATGATAGCGTTTCTGGTCTTCAGAGCCATGTTGGACTTGACGATCGGTGTAGCTTCGCCGTTGGTTACAGGCATGATACCTGCGACAACGCCCATCGGCTTAGCATATGCTGTGATTCCAGGGCCACCGGACGGAGCGTCGTCAACGAGGCCAACGGATTTCTTGTCCTTCATCTTGATGTAGGAACCCCAAACCTTACCATAGATCTTGCCGACCTTATCTTCAGCAATACCCATGCCGGATTCCTCAACCAGCATCTCTGCGTACATCTTAGCCTTTTCCGGCTTTGTCAGGTTGTAAGTAACCGCTGCTGTGATCAGGTCAACGTCTTCCTGAGTGAACTTCTCAGCGACAGCCTGAGCAACTCTTGCCTTCTCAACCAGGCCAGCAACATAAACTTCAGCTTCTGCTCTGCGAGCAGCTCTTTCTTCTGGTGTAGATGCCATTTTCTAAGTCCTCCTTAAAATAACTTTAGAATAAATGTAAACATTTTTACCCGTCCCGAAGGTTTTCCCTTCGATGACACTTATATATTAAGCAATGAATGTGCCAAGTTTGTGATGAACAGGAAAAGAAATTTTGTTTTTGGCGGGGAGGGGACATGGGCTTATGCAAAGGCTGGAATTACAGGCTTTACAGCCTTTGGAGCAAAGATCGAAGGAAAAAGAGCCCCGCCGATGAGAGATGAGCCGGTGAGGCCATGAAGGCGGAAGCGATACAATAATGAATCATCGAGGATGTTAAAAAGTGAACAAGGCGGCGGAAATGTTCAAAATTCTCGGTTAGATACTCTTAACTACCGACTGATACAGAAATGAATCGCTGATACAGAAATGAATCATTTGTGAAGACCGTACTTGCTGAGCTTGCGAACGACCGTGGGCTGGCTGATGTGAAGGACCCTGGCGATGGCCCTTGTGGAGCCGTACCGGTCGAGGGCCTGACGAAGGATCTGCTTCTCGGCTTTCTCCAGGGCGGCCGACAGGGAAGTGGTGGCAGCCGGGCTGGTATTGCGGTCCGCGGCTTCCTTAATAAATATGAAGATATCTTCTTCCGTGATGAGGTCGGAGGAAGAAGTGATGACCAGGCGCTCTACGATATTCTGCAGTTCACGGATATTGCCGGGCCAGGGGTACTTGAGCAGGATCTCCATGGCATCGGAGCTGATGGATTTGTGCTCTCCCAGCTTTTCGTTGTACTTGGCCAGGTTCAGACGGATGAGAGGACGGATATCCTCGGTCCGCTCCCGCAGGGCCGGAACTTCGATGGGAACGACGTTCAGGCGGTAGTAGAGGTCTTCTCTGAACTTGCCCTCCTGGACCAGGTCCGCCAGGTTCCGGTTGGTGGCGGAGATGATGCGGACGTCGACAGGAATGGGATCCACGGCGCCTACCGGCGTGATCTGCCGCTCCTGGATGACCTGGAGAAGCTTGACCTGGAGGTTGATGGGGAGCTCGGAGATCTCATCGAGGAAGATGGTCCCGTTCTGGGCCGCTTCGAAGTATCCCCGTTTGCCGCCGGACCTGGATCCGGTGAAGGCACCGGCCACGTAACCGAACAGCTCCGACTCGATCAGGTTTTCGGGGATGGCTCCGCAGTTGACGGTGATGAAAGGCTGCTTCCAACGTGTCCCTTCCTCGTGGAGGGTGCGGGCAAGAAGGCCCTTGCCTACGCCGGACTCTCCGGTGATCAGGACGGTGGTGTTGACCGCGGCCAGCCTGCGGGCGAGGGCGATCACGTTTTTCATGGGCTCGCTGAAGGCGACGATGTCATGCTCGCCAAGATCAGCCACATCCTGGCCGGATACAGCGGAGGCGTCCAGGTCCCGTACATTGACCAGGGGGACATCCCCGTCGGCCTGCTTTTTCTTGGTGATCCCGGAAATGTCTCTGGAAGTGGTGATGATCAGCTGCAGGATCCCATGTTCATCGAAGATGGGGGTGCCGGTGGTCAGAAGACGGAGACCCTGGCGGTTCTCATGGATGATGGTCTGTTCCCGCTTCTCCTGGAGGACCCGCTTGGTGACGGAAGGGGAGAAAATGCCCTCACGCTCAAGGTCATCCACGGTCCTGCTCTGGATCTCCTCCATTTCGATATCGTACAGCTCTTCACAGGCCGTATTGCACCAGAGGCAGATCCCTTCATTATTATCGATGAAGACAGCGTCGGTGATGGTCTCCAGGATCGGCAGGATCTCCCTGAGCCGGATATTCAGTTGCAGCATGGATCTGATCATGAGGCCCTCCTGTGAAGCGGCGTCGATGTTTGACTTTAACTACATTTATATAGACAGTTTATTTGTTTCCCGGGAAAAAAGCAAGACCCGGCCGGGGAAGAAAAGAATGGCTGTTACGATATCGTAACAGATGCCGGCGGTCCGTTAGCTAAAATCAAACGATACAGAAAGCAACAATCAGCACAGGAGAAGGGATTCATGACACAGCGTATCGTTCAGGATCAGAATATCGGAGTCAATCTGAAGCTGCTGAGACTAAAGGCGGATATGACACAGGAGCAGGTCTCCCAGAAGCTTCAGCTCATGGGTCTGCCTATGAGCCGGGAGATCTACGCCCAGATCGAGACGGGAAAACACCATATCCCGATCACTGTTCTTCAGGGGCTGAAGATCGTTTTGAAGGCAGAATGGGACGAAATGCTGAAACTGTCGGTGCCCCTTGAAAAATAATCCTTGCATTGCTGTCGTAAGTGTGTTAAAGTACTCGAGGTAGAAAGAAGAAGTTATCCGCTTCTCACCTTAGGGGCCGCCGAGCGCCTGGGTCAATATCGAGCGATCCCCCTGCGGGGTTTTGTTTGGAGCAGCGGATAATCTATGTCCGCTGTTTTGTTTTTCAGGAGGTACAGAACAATTAGCAAAGAAGCTTTTATCAACGAAGAAATTCGTGGCAAAGAGCTGCGTGTCATCGACAGCGACGGGACACAGCTCGGTATCATGAGCCGCCAGGAGGCACTGGATCTGTCAGAGCAGAAAAAACTCGATCTGGTTTGCATCGCCCCTAAGGCGAATCCGCCGGTCTGCAAGATTCTCGACTACGGCAAATACAAGTACGAGATGAGCAAGCGGGAGAAGGAAGCCAGAAAAAAACAGAAGACTATGCAGGTCAAGGAAATCAGATTATCTACCTTCATCGAGGATCACGACATCATGGTAAAGGCAAAAACTGCGTCCAAGTTTCTGAAGGATGGAGACAAGCTGAAGGTCAGTCTGCGGTTCCGCGGCAGAGAGCGGGACTACGTTGCGAGAGGAATGGAAGTCATGGACAAATTCGCTGAGGCGGTAGCCGAAGTGGGCACAGTCGATCGCAAGCCCAAGTTCGAAGGCCGGAGCCTGACGATGACTCTTTCGCCAAAAAAAGATAAATAATTAATGAAACTATAGGAGGGACAACATGGCAAAAAACAAAATGAAGTCTCACAGAGGCGCGTGCAAACGTTTCAAAGTGACAGGTTCAGGAAAGGTTAAGAGAAATAAGGCATACAAGAGTCATATCCTTACTAAGAAGAGCCAGAAGAGAAAGAGAGGCCTGAGAAAGGCTACCACTTTGACAAGTGCGGATCTGGGCAGAATCAAAGAAGTACTGAGCAAGTAAGGAGGGATACAATGGCAAGAGTAAAAAAGGGTGTCAACGCACACAAAAGACATAAAAAAGTTCTGAAGATGGCGAAGGGATTCTACGGATCCAAGAGCACGACTTACAGAGCAGCTAAGCCGGCAACCATGAGAGCGCTCCGCTCCGCATACGTTGGCCGCAAGAACAAGAAGAGAGAATACCGCAAGCTGTGGATCGCCAGAATCAACGCTGCGGCAAGAATGAACGGTATGTCCTACAGCAGACTGATCGACGGTCTGAAGAAGTCCAATATCGACATCAACCGTAAGATGCTGTCCGAGATCGCCATCAACGATCCGGCAGGCTTCACCAAGCTGTGCGAAACAGCCAAGGCAGCACTGTAAATCACAGTCATCATTTATATAATATTCACAGAGGCTCCGAAAAATATTCGGAGTCTTTGTGCTTTTTCTGGTATACTGTAGTCTATGAGCGCGAAGAAAAGGATCACCATCGGAATACTGGCCCATGTCGATGCCGGCAAGACGACTCTGTCAGAGGCGATGCTGGCTCTTTCGGGCGCCATCCCAAAGGCTGGGAGGGTCGATAACGGAGATTCCTTTCTGGATACCGACGCCCAGGAAAGAAGCCGGGGGATCACCATCTTTTCCGGTCAGGCCCAGATGCAGGCGGGGAATACGGAACTGATCCTGGTGGACACTCCGGGTCATGTGGATTTCAGCGCCGAGATGGAGCGGACCCTTTCCATCCTGGACGCGGCGGTCCTGGTCATCAGCGGAAGGGAGCTGGTCCAGGGGCATACGGCGACCATCTGGAAACTCCTGCAGAGGCACGACCTGCCGGTATTCATCTTCGTGAACAAGATGGACCTTGCGGGAACGGACAGGCTCAGGGCCATGGAGGAACTGAAGGCATCCCTGGACGAGGGCTGCGTCAGCTTCTGTCCTGACCCGGATCCGGAGGAGCTGGCCATGTGCGATGAGCGCCTGCTGGACCGCTTCCTGGCCGAGGAAGCCATGCCCAGGGAGGAGATCGTCACGGCCATCGCCAGGAGGAAGATCTTTCCCGTCTGGTTCGGGTCCGCCCTGAAGCAGGAAGGAGTCAGGGAGCTGCTGGACGGCCTGGACGGATATACGGCCCGGCCGGTCTACGGGGACGGGTTTGGCGCCCAGGTCTTCCGCATCACCAGAGATCCCAAGGGCAGCCGGCTGACCCACATGAAGATCACCGGCGGGAGCATCAGCGTCCGGGATCAGATAAAAACGAGTTCCGACGGGGAGGAGGAGAAGATCCACCAGATCCGGATATACTCGGGACTGAAATATGAAACGGCTGACCAGGCCCGGGCGGGACAGCTGGTCGCAGTCACCGGTCTGCAGAATACGGCGGCCGGTCAGGGCCTTGGAAGTCTCTTCGGGCGCAATGAACAGGCCCTGCTTCAGCCGGTCCTGATCTACCGGATGATCCTGCCGGAGGGGACCAACATCCCCGCGGCCCTGCAGCAGATGCGGCAGCTGGAGGAGGAGGATCCCCAGCTCCATATCCGCTGGAACGAACAGCTCCAGGAGATCCAGGTCCGCCTGATGGGGGAGATACAGCTGGAGATCCTGAAACAGATCATAAAGGACCGTTTCGATATCGAGGCATCCTTCGATGAAGGACAGATCGAATACCGGGAGACCATCCTGGAACCGGTCCGGGGAGCGGGCCATTTCGAGCCCCTCCGCCATTACGCTGAGGTCCACCTCCTGATGGAGCCCCTGCCTCAGGGGTCCGGTCTGGAGTTTGCGGCAAACTGCCGCGGCGATGACCTGGACATCAACTGGCAGAGACTGATCATGACCCACCTTACGGAGCGGGAGCATCCCGGCGTTCTGACGGGAGCACCGATCACCGACATGAGGATCACCATCGAAGGAGGAAGGGCCCATCTGAAGCATACGGAGGGAGGAGACTTCCGGCAGGCCACCTGCAGGGCTGTCCGCCAGGGCCTGCGCAAGGCCAGATGCCGCCTTCTGGAGCCCTGGTATGAATTTACCATGGACCTTCCCCAGGATCAGGTGGGCAGGGCTATGGCGGACATCCAGCGGATGGGCGGGACCTTCCGGACGGAGCAGGCGGCAGGAGCTGAAGGCACGGTCCGGATCAGCGGCAGTGCTCCCGTGCAGCAGATGCGGGGCTACGGCAGCCAGGTAGCGTCCTACACCAAGGGCTACGGGCACTTTACCTGCTCCTTCAGCGGATTCGCCCCCTGCCAGAACGAAGAGGAAGTGATCGCCGGGTCCGGATACGATCCGGACAGGGATATGGATAATCCGGCGGATTCGGTCTTCTGCTCCCACGGGGCGGGAAGGACGGTCCCCTGGGATGAGGCGGACGAGCTCATGCATGTGAGCATCGACGAGCCCGGACAGCCGGAGGCGGAGCATGCTCCCATGGCCGGCGCAAGGCAGAGGGGAGCAGCGGATGACAAGGAACTTGACCGGATCTTCGAGAAGACCTACGGCAGGAAAAAGGAAGACCGGCCAAGGAAACCTGCCCGGGTGATCGAGGCGGCTCCCCGCCAGTACCGTCCGGCAAAGTCCGCCCAGCCTTTGCCCGAATACCTTCTGGTCGACGGATACAACATCATCTTCGCCTGGGAGGAGCTGAGGGAGCTTTCCCGGATCAGCATCGACGCGGCCAGGCAGGCCCTGATCGAAATACTGGAGAATTATCAGGGCTTTCGCAAATGTCAGGTCATCGCCGTCTTTGACGCCTATAAGGTCAAGGGGGGCAGGGAGCATACGGAGAAGCATGGAAATATGACCGTTGTGTTTACGGCCGAGGCGGAGACAGCGGACACCTACATTGAACGGGCTTCCTATCAGATGAAAGGAAAGTACAATGTAAGGGTGGCTACCTCTGACCGGCTGGAGCAGATGATCATCCTCGGAAACAACGCCATGCGGGTATCCGCCGCCGAGTTTCAGGAGGAAGTGGCCCAGATCAACGATCAGATCCGGCAGATCCTGGAGACCCACAGAAAGAGCAGCGACCGGGAAAATAAAAACAGGATCGTCCTGCCTTTGCACACAGAATGAACATACTTGCATGTTATCATCAATTATCATATTACAGAAACAGGAGAAAACTATGAAACGCAGAACGATATTGACAGGATGCACGATGCTTCTGGGGATCTTACTCTGCCTGGGCCTTGCGGCCTGCGGCGGGGAGAAGATGCAGTACGACGGCCTGAAACTGGACGACTACATCACGGTCGGAGAATATAAGGGGCTGGAGGTCGATGGATATAAGATCAAGGTCAGCGAGGCGGAGATCCAGGAGAAGGTCGAAGCGGCCCTGAAGGAGAACCAGCAGAACAAGAAGCTCGGCAAGGACAAGAAGCTCAAGAAGGGCGATACAGCCAACATCGACTACACCGGCAAGGTAGACGGCAAGGAATTCGACGGCGGCGCCAGCCAGGGTTTTGATCTGGAACTGGGAAGCGGTCAGTTCATCGAGGGTTTCGAGGACGGTCTGATCGGCCATAAGGTCGGAGAGGAAGTCGAGGTCAAGGTCCACTTCCCGGATGATTACAAGGGAGAGAAGGTGGCCGGCAAGGACGCTGTGTTCACGGTAAAGATCAATTCGGCGACCAGGCCCAAGGTCCCCGAGTACAATGACGAGTTCGTGAAGAAGTACACCAAGTTCAAGACGAAGGAGGAGTACGAGGAGTCGATCCGCGAGGACATCTATAAGGAGAAGGAAGAACAGGCTAAGACCGAGCAGAAGAATTCTCTCTGGTCCGATGTCCTGGAGAGCGCCGAGATGAAGAAGTATCCGGAGGAGGAACTGGCCGCCTATCAGGAGGTCTTCAGCGCTCAGATCGATACCATGGCCCAGCAGTACGGCATGAGCCGCAAGGACCTGCTGAACCAGATGTACGGGACCAACGACGAGAAGCAGGTCAAGTCCATCATCGAGGACAGCACCAAGACCCTGATCAAGCAGGAGATGCTGACCGAATACATCGCGGACAAGGAGGACCTGGAATACACCAAGGACGAGATGCAGGCCAAGCTGGATGAGATCGAGAAGCAGGGATACGACGAGGAAACGGTGAAGTCCTATACGGGAAGGAGCCTGGAGCAGTACGCCCACATCACCCTCCTCTATGAGAAGGTGCAGGATTTCATACTGGATAACGCGAAAGTAAAAAAATAACCGCAAATTAGAGAACAACAGCTCATGTATACAATATATATGAGCTGTTTTTTCTTGTAAGTAGAAAGACAGTGTGATAGTATCAAATTGTAAGTTTATACGAATCATGGCAGAAATTACCTGTCATGAACATATGAACTACGTTCTCTGGAGAGTCTCTTAGGAGCGCCGAAGGTGTACGCTGTGATCCGGTCCGCCGGACCGGGACGCGGTAATCTCTCAGGCAAAAGGACAGAGTCAGTAGTTACAAGATAACTCCCATCACTCTCTGGAGAAAGTCGTTAATAGGAATATTATCGGCTTTTTCATTTTTTATTCATTATTATTCATTTATTTTTACGGAGGGAGATCCAAAATGATCACACAATTTCTAGACACCGTAGACGGGATAGTATGGGGGATCCCATTGATCGTCCTGATCATGGGCGCCGGTATCCTGCTCACCTGCAGGCTGAAGGTGCTCCAGTTCAGGAAGCTGGGCAAAGCTCTGAAGTACATGGTCCACAATGAGGAAGGCGGTACCGGTGAAGTCACCAGTTTCGGCGCCCTGGCAACGGCGCTGTCTGCGACCATCGGTACAGGAAACATCGTCGGCGTAGCGACGGCTGTCGTTGCCGGCGGTCCGGGCGCGCTGTTCTGGATGATCATCGCAGCCTGCTTCGGAATGGCCACCAAGTACGCGGAAGGACTTCTGGCAATCAAGTACAGAGTCCGGAAGGAAGACGGAACCTTCCTGGGCGGCCCCTTCTATTACATCGAAAAAGGCATGAAGGAGAAGACCGGCCACAACTGGAGGTGGCTGGGCAAGCTCTTCGCCCTCTTCGGCTGCCTGGCCGGAGCTCTGGGTATCGGAACCATCACACAGGTCAACGGAATCGCCAATGCGGCACATTCCTTCTTTGACCCCAATGACGCCCACATGGTCGGCCTGTTCGGCGGGGAGTATTCGGTCTCTGTCATCGTTACGGCTATCGTGGTTGCCGGACTGTCCGCTCTGGTCATCATCGGCGGAATCAAGAGGATCGCTTCCGTAACGACCGTCGTCGTTCCTTTCATGGCGATCGCCTACGTCATCGTCTGCCTGTGCATCATCTTCTATCATATCGCTGATATTCCGCACGCGATCGGACAGATCGTCGTTGCCGCCTTCAGCCCGTCCGCAGTCACCGGCGGTGTTGTAGGTACCATGTTCATCGCTCTGCAGAAGGGTGTCGCCAGAGGCATCTTCTCCAACGAAGCGGGCCTCGGCTCCGCTCCGATCGCTGCAGCGGCGGCTCAGACAAACGAATGCGTACGTCAGGGTCTGGTCACCATGACCGGTACCTTCATCGATACCATCTGCATCTGCACCATGACCGGTCTGACCCTGATGGTATCCGGAGCTTATGATACTGCCAACCAGGCCAACATCGCGGCCGGCATCCTGGATGGAGCGGATCCGGTCTACGATGGCGCGGCCCTGACCCAGCTGGCCTTCGGCATGGGCCTGCCCTGGTCCCACGCTGCCGGCGCCTTCGTCGTCATGGCGGCCCTGTCCTTCTTCGCCTTTACCACGATCCTGGGCTGGGACTACTACGCGGAGCGCTGCTTCGACTATCTGACCAACGGTAACAAGGCCGCGATCCAGGTCTATCGCTGGATCTACATCCTGGCTGTTCTGATCGGACCCTTCCTGACCCTGAGCCAGGTATGGACCATCGCCGACATCTTCAACGGACTGATGGCAGCTCCGAACCTGGTCGCTCTGGTCGTACTCAGCGGAGTCATCGCCATGGAGACCAAGGACTTCTTCAGAAGACTGGATTCCGGCGAGTATCAGGAGAACCTGAACTTCCACGTGAGATAAGACCGGCAGGACCGGATCATATGACCGAATCAAAGACCGCCGCGCCCGCGGCGGTCTTTTTATGGTACTTGGCAAAAAACACAAGATATAGTACAATGGGTATAAGTTTCAGGAAATCTTTGTGGTTGTTGTGCACGAATACTTGAAGTGCCGGGAGGAGAGACCGATGAAATGTCCGTATTGTGAAAACGAAGACAGCAAGGTTATAGATTCCAGACATACAGAAGACGGGAAGGCGATCCGCAGAAGACGGGAGTGTGAGTCCTGCGGCCGCCGTTTCACAACTTATGAGAAGGTGGAGGAGACGATCCTCATGGTGGTCAAGAAGGACGGCAGCCGCCAGGCCTTTGACCGCAACAAGCTGATGAACGGCATCATCCGGGCCTGCGAGAAGCGGCCGGTCAGCGCCGATGACATCGAGAAGATCGTCAACGATATCGAGCGCGGCCTGAACAACATGATGGAGAAGGAAG